>JAQCAA010000135.1 GCA_027728645.1 Actinomycetota bacterium
GAGTAGGTAGTCGTATCCAGTCCCGCCACGGGCGCTGAGTCCGGACATGGTGCAGATGTCGTGAGACAGCAAGAGTCGGTCCGCATAGCCCCGCTCTATGAACGCAAGCACGAGTCGCTTCCGCTGGTCCACGACATCTTGGTGCATTCCTCGGATCGTATCGAATTCGACCCAAGCGCCTCGCTCGGCCAATGCCTGGTGATAATCAGGATGTGGGTAGGTGTCTGAGTGACCGACGATGACTCGTCGAAGGTCGACTCCTTCTTCTTCCAGCACATCGAGTTGCGCCATCCCTACCTCACTGGCTCGGGAATGCAATGTGATCGAAAGCCCTGTGGACGTGTGGGCACGGGCTGCTGCGCGAAGGACGCGTTCCTCCTTCGCTGTCACAAACGAAGAGTCCGCTCCGATCTCACCAATGATCCCCGGACGAATACCGGTGTCACCGACACCGAACTGAATCTCGTGGATGAATGCCTCCGCTATCGCGGTAGCCGGAAGCAAATCGATCTCGGATCCGTACCACGATTCTCGGTATCTCCCGCAGCCCATTACGACATGAAGGTCGAGGGCGTTCGAGATTTGCAGAAGACCTTCCGGCTGTCTGCCGATTCTCGCGTCTGTCGTAACGTCAACGATGCAGCCACCACCGGCGTCGACAAAACGCTTGGCCTCGTCTGTGGCGAGATCAACGTCCGACAATACAAAGTCGAAAGCCAAAAGCTGATGCCCAAAGTTCGATACCAGATCGAGGAGAAGATGCTCGTGGGGAAGCACAACCCCCAATTGCGACGCTGCGACCTCACCCCTGACCGTTTGAACCGTGGCAACCATGCATCATCCTTTGTCAAGCAACCAGCGTACGAACCTGATTGTTGCCCTCGGTCAATCGTTTGTCAAAAGTTCCCGTTGCCGGGGTCTCTCCTGGCTTGTGCGGCGCGGCCGGCGCATGCCGGGCACAAACGATTGCCTATAATCGGTCGGCGGAACACCGACCCAAGAAATACCACTTAGCGGCCCTCATCATGCTCAATTCACGGATCTTTCGAGACCAATACGGCACCGCTGCGATGCGGCAGATCTTCTCCGACGAGGTACTCGTGCAGAAGTGGGCCCAGTGCGAGGCCGCTCTGGCTCGGGCTCAATCACCCATCGGGCTGGTACCGAACGCAGCTGCCGAGGAAATTTCCAAGCACGCCGAGACGTTTGTGGATGTCAGTTTCGAGGATCTGAGAGCATCACTCCACGAAACTGGGCACCCCCTGATGCCCTTCCTGGTTGCCTTCCAAGGTGGTCTCAGCCCAGAGTCGGCGCGTCACGTCCACTGGGGCGCAACAACGCAGGACATCATGGATACTGCGGTGGTTCTCCAAATGCGCGATGCAATGGTGCTCATCTCTTCTCAACTTGACCAACTGCTTGCCGTGCTGTGCGACATGGCACTTACGTTTGCGAACAGCCCAATCGCAGGAAGAACGCATGGCCAACACGCTGTACCAATAACCTTCGGCCTAAAGATTGCCAATCTCGCTGCTGAGGTTTCGCGACACATCGAGCGCATCACCGCAGCTGAGGATCGGATCCTCGTTGGCCAACTCGGCGGAGCTGCTGGTTCGTTGTCGGCGATGGGCGACAAAGCGCTCGAGATACGCCGTGCATACTGCGAGGAGCTTGACCTTGTGGACCCGGAGGCAACCTGGCATTCAGCCAGAGACAGGCTCGCTGAGTACGTCTTTTTGTTCTCGCTCGTCACCATGACGGCGGGTCGGGCTGCACTCGAGGTGATCGAACTCCAGCGCACTGAAATCGCGGAGGTGTCAGAACCGAATACACCTGGCAGCATCGGATCTTCGACGATGCCGCAGAAGGTTAATCCCATGATCTCGGAGGTGGTAGTCGGACTCGCTCGACTCCAGAAACCACAGGTGGTTCGGATGCTCGACGGAATGGTTCAAGCACACGAGCGGGACATGTCGACTTGGTACAGCGAATGGGCATGCATCGCCGAGACCTCCATCGTGACGAGCGGGGCCTTGGAGCAGGTACTGGACATCTACCGAGGGTTGAACGTCGACACGCAACAGATGGTGTCGAACCTTGGGATATCCGCCGGCAAGATTCATGCGGAGGCTGTCATGATGGAACTGGCTCTACACATTGGACGACCTGCCGCCCACGAGGCAGTCATCGCAGCATCCCGTGCGTCCACACGCACCGGTGAACCGCTTCTCCATGAGCTGATGTCGCTTTCCGAGGTGGCGAAAGTTGCCAACCTCGATCGTTTGATGAAGATCTTGGGCGATGACACATCGACCACCCCCTCAAAGGAAATGACGATCGCGACGATCGCAAGGCTGAACCCAGCCAATCGTGATTCTAAGAAAGGTTGACCAGATAGGGCTTCCCTCCGACATGTTTCCCCTGGTCGTCTCTCAACGGCGGCGAGACTCGCCGTTGAGAGATCGACAAACTGACCGTCGCGATGGTCGACACTCTGCGCTGCTAACTATGCAAGATTGACCACAGAACCGAATCAAGACGATTCGGGAAGTGGCTCCATGACGCCGTCCACAACCTTTGGCTGGATGAGGCTGTCGTCGAATTGGTGCACGCCCGTAGGAGGTATCCCATTCACTAGGCGAATCGGTATGACAAAACACACGGAGTCCTGCGAGCGGAAATGCGGAACATGAGTGCAGAGCATCGGACTGTCGCGCCCAGTCACATGTGCTCCTCGTAAGTACCGGCTTGCCAAACCACCCGGTTCTCGGTCGCTCACTGGTGGTCGGTAACTTCCGGGTCACCAAGTCAATCGTTGGATGAACACAGTTTCGGGGGATATGCTCGAACGACACACAGCGTTGGCTCAAGGCCAAATATCGAGATGCCAAGACGGGCAGATTGGAAGCAACTATGGAATTCCGAACATCTGGAACAACAACATCTCTCGTCACAGTCGCCGGAGTGGTCGGGCGAAGCCACGACGGTGGTCCCGTTGATGGTGTGGGACCCCAGACCCAGCGAACGCTTGAACGGATCAACGACATTCTTGAACCCCACGGCCTGGCGCAGTCGCACATTCTACGGATCCGCGTATACCTCACCGATGTCAAAGACTGGCCGGAGGTGCTTGCCGTGCTTGGCGGTTGGTTCGATGGGAACCTCCCAGCAGCAACCGTCGTCGGGAACGTCACATTGGTCGAACCATGGATGAAGGTCGAGATTGAAAGCGACGCGTCAGCGGCATGACAGCAAGGCCCGAGCCAAGGGTCGGACTGGTTACCCCGGCATTCCGGCTCTTCGACGATCAGATGCCTTCGACGTTTCGGACGGCTCTCGAACGCCGTGCGGCCTCAACGCGGGAAGTACTCGCACAGTGGAGTGACGTTGTTCACGACGGCCTGGTCTCGGATCTCGCAGACGCGGAGAAGGTCAACCGCCACCTAAAGACGTCCGATCTAGACGTCATCGTCGTTGCGCCAACGATGGCATCTCCACCGGCCTATTCGGCCGCTGCTATCGAAGGGGTCCGGGCACCGGTTCTGATATGGAATACGAATGACACCGTTTCTCTGTCCGCCGATCTTGATCAGGTTGCAGCCCACCGCGACACGACGGCGATCGGCAGCCTCATGGTATCGAACCTACTGGTTCGATCAGGAATCGCTCCGACTGTTGTCAGCAGCAGCACAACAGACCCAGCGGGCTTGAATCGCCTCCAGCAGCACATCTTGGGTCTCGCCGGCGCGCGGAGGCTCCGCGGATCGAAGTTCGTAAGGATCGGCGAACCGGTCCTTGGGTACTCAAATATCTTAGCCAGCCAGTCTGATCTCTCTGAGCTCGGTATCGACGAGGTTGTGGTAACCGACAGCGAGTTTGCTGATCGCTTCGAGGCATGCACGATCGATGATATTGCCCAAGTC
>JAQCAA010000019.1 GCA_027728645.1 Actinomycetota bacterium
CGCGCCGGGTTGATGGTGTGCGTGGCGCCCATCCGCTTAGCGAATTCGAGCCTGCTGTCGACGAGGTCGATGGCGATGATCGGGTGGCAGCCGCTGAGTTTGGCGCCCTGGATCATCGACAGCCCGATGCCACCGCATCCGATGACCACAGCCGAGCTGCCGGCTTCCGCTCTCACACTGTTGACCACAGTTCCGACGCCGGTGACTACCGCACACCCCGTGATGGCGACGACCTCGGCTGGCACATCGGCAGGCACCGGTATCACGGAGTCTTCCATGTACACCATGCGTTCGCTCATCGTCGAGGCCGTGAGGTAGTGCTTGAGGTCGATACCGTCCTTGGTGTGCAACCGGGTCGTACCGTCGAGGAGCTTGCCAGCGAATGTCGTGGCTGCGAGCCGCTCACAGAGATGCTGGTCGCCACGCAGGCAGGCCCGACACGTGCCATCAGCGGGTAGCCAGTTGATCATCACATGGTCGCCCGGCACGACTCGTGTGACGCCAGGCCCCACCTCTTCGACGATGCCGGCACCCTCGTGACCGAGAACCAGTGGTGGCATGACTCTCAGCTCGCCAAGGTAGGTGTGCAGGTCGGAGTGGCACACCCCGGCGGCCAGCATGCGTACGAGGACCTCGCCTTCTCGGGGCGGGTCGAGCGTGATCTCCTCGATTGACAGCTTGCCCGGTTCGCGGACGACAACGGCAGTGGTCTTCATCGCAACCTCGTTCCTAGTCGGACCTCAATGTCACGACAGCCGGCGACGCCGACCTGTCGAAACCTGTTTCTTGGATGATCCGACGCTACTAGACCCTTCCATGCATCCGGGACTCCCGCCCGTAGCTGGCAATCTGCGCCATCTAGATGTTGAAGCGGAAGTGCATGACATCGCCTTCTTGGGTGATGTAGTCCTTGCCCTCGAGGCGCCATTTGCCTGCTTCTTTGGCTCCCGCCTCGCCGTTGCCTGCGATGTAGGCATCGTATGAGATCACCTCTGCGCGGATAAAGCCTTTTTCAAAGTCTGTGTGAATGGCTGCGGCAGACTGAGGGGCTGTAGATCCGAGTTTCACCGTCCAAGCTCTGACTTCCTTCTCGCCGGCCGTGAAGAAGGTGAGCAGGCCGAGCAAGTGATATGCCGCCCGAATCACCTTGTGGAGTCCTGGCTCGGTCAAGCCGTATTCGGCGAGCATGTCGGTCTGGTCTGCGGGGTCGAGCGCAGCAAGCTCCGCTTCAAGAGCACCACAGATAATGACGACGTCTGCCCCTTCGGATGCTGCAAGATTGGTCACTGCTTGGGTCATTTCATTCCCAGCAAGACCCTCTTCGTCAACGTTTGCGATGTACGTCGTCGGCTTTGCCGTCAGGAGGAACAGATCTCGGAGGATCAGTCGCTCCGCGGCTGTGAAGGCCATCGTTCGGATTGGGTCACCGTTGGCGAGCTGAGCGTTCAGGCGTTCGAGGACCGCAACAGCTGCCTTGGCCTCGGCGTCGCCTGATCGCGCCTTCTTTCCCTGTCGGTGCAGAGACTTCTCAACCGTTTCGAGGTCAGCAAGTGCTAGTTCGGTGTTGATGGTGGCGATGTCCGAGAGTGGGTCAACTTTGCCGTCGACATGCACCACATTGGAGTCGATGAAGCAGCGCACCACATGGGCAATCGCGTCTGTCTCCCTGATATGACTCAAGAACTTGTTGCCAAGACCCTCTCCGTCGGAAGCTCCTGCGACGAGGCCCGCGATATCGACGAACTCCACGACCGTTGGGATGATCTCCTTCGGATTCACGATTGCACTGAGTGCGTCAAGCCTCGGGTCAGGAACAGTGGCGATCCCAGCGTTTGGGTCGATCGTCGTGAAGGGGTAATTCTCTGCGGGGATGTCTCCGCCAGTGAGCGCGTTGAATAACGTCGATTTCCCGACGTTCGGTAGTCCAACGATCCCGCACTTGATACCCACGGTTGTCCATTTCCGGCGATGACATGAAATGAGCGGTCCCAAAACCTCGGGTCCGCTCACGTTCGATGATACGGAGCGTGCAGGCGAACCGAGTCCAGAAAACGCGAAAGCGCGCGGTGAGTCGCGAATGTGGTTGGTACCGCGCGAAGTCGGTGACTATGTCGCGAAACATCGTGGCACGAGACCCTTGAAATGGGCTCTCTCATTGAGTTTCCTAAACATGGAAGAAGCAACTGGGCGAGATCGAACGCGGGAGCGTGCATGGATCCGTTCAGCCATCCCGACCTTGCACAGCTCGGTCGGAACCTCAGATCACGACTCGATGACACGCTCGACGCCGAGCAGGAGGCTGCTCGGACCGCTGCTATGAGACGAATGTCCCTCCGGGACCGCCTGATTCTGAGTGAAGATCGTTCAGAGGTCGTGCTCGTCTCGACGACCGATGGTCACATCTTTCGCGGAGCGGTCCGATCGGTCGGCATCGACCACGTCGTTATCGAAGACACGGCCGTGACCCGCTGGCTTGCCATCGCACACATCGTTTCATTGGAGGCTCGGTAATGGCAATAAGTGTGAGGCTCACAGATCTGTCGCTGCCAGCTATCGACCGAAAACGACTCTTTGGCATCATCCTTGCTGTCGTCGCCGCCCTGTTGGTTCTCGTCCTCACCCGACCAGAGGCCCAGGTACCGGTTCTCGTGGCCTCAGGGGATCTCGTCGCCGGTCAAGCTCTGACCGCCACTGATGTCGCGGTCAGATATGTGGCATCGAGTGAGGGCCTCGTCGAAGGGGTCGTACTTGGAGATCTTTCAGACTGGTCACTCCGAGTGCCACTGCAGGCAGGTGAACCCCTGTTGCCATCCTTGATGCTTCCGCCAGAGATGCTTGCCTCTCCGAATGTCATTGCTCTCTCCCTCGATCAATCCCACGCGGTGCTCGGCAGACTTGTTGCTGGCGACAGAGTCGACATCTACCGCACGACCGATGGTGGCTTCGATACAGCACCGGTCACGGAACTCGTCGCGGCCGGGGTCTATGTGGTCGAGGCGCGTGTTGACACCGATGGATTGAACTCTGATCAGGTCGATCTCCTTCTCGCCGTAGACGAGGACCTTGCTCTCCTGATCGCTGGGTCTGCCCGCCATGGCGAGATTGATCTTGTGCGGGTGGCCCCGTGAACCGTGGAGTGCCGGCGTGACGGTCCGCGTCGCGACCGTGCTCTCCGCCCGCGAATGGGAGCCAGGTCTTGTCGCTTACGCCCGCGATACCGCATCGGTGCGGGTCGTCCTTCGGGCTTTTCAGCCACGCGACATCGAAGCACATGCGGGGGACATAGATGTGGTCGTTGCCGGCGGCGAAGTTGCATGGGTGACGCCACATCAGATTGCAACGTGGAGGCGTCTCGGCTTTGCCGTGATTGGCATACATCCGGTTGGAGACGCTCCTGCCGCGTCTCTCCTCGAGCTTGGGGGAGCATCGGAAGTTCTGCCAGACAATGTGGATGTCGCCGCGCTGGTTCAAGCGATTCGGTTCGTTGCGCCTCTGGAGCAATCCGCGGTTTCAGGCAATCGTGGGAGGGTGACAGCGGTCGTGGGTGCGCGAGGGGCGCCAGGATGTACCGAGGTTGCCTGTGCCTACGCTGTCACCCAGGCCGGCCGATTCAAGACGCTCCTGATCGACGCCGACCTCACGGGTCCTGCCCTCGCTGTACGCCTCGGAGTGGCACCACGCCCAGACATCACGGACGCAGCCGACATGGTGAGGTCTGAAGGCACATTCGACCGGTCGTGTGTGAGGAGCGTCGGGCGTCTTGATGTGGTGACAGGCTCGCATCGGGAGGGAGAGGCTCCCATGCGGGATCAGATGCTCGCAGGACTCGTGGAGTCAGCAGCATCGACCTACGAGGCTGTCGTGCTCGATATTGGCTCGAGCGTGATGGCTGATTCTCTCCTGGAAGCCGTTGATGACGTCATCCTCGTCGTCGAAGCCACACCTATCGGAGTCGTGAGAGCGGCCCAAGTGACGAGCGCATGGTTCGGACCAACACCTCAGGTCGTGGTGAACAAGGTCCGAAGCCAGAGCAGAGCCGAGATTGTCGGTGCCGTGAGACGCTGGACGGGACTTGACCCCGTTGCTGTGATTGCTGACCGGACCAAAGTGCGGCGCAACACCGCGTCGGGGAAGCTCCCTGACCGTTCGTTTACCCGGTCCGTTGCCGCGGTCAGTGGTATCGAATGACTGTCCATAAAGCCCCTGACCGGTTCGGTTTCCTCACAGAGCTCCTCGACGACCCTCTGGTTGAAGAGATCATCGTCATCGGGGGCATGCGCACCTTCATCGTGCGCAACGGCATCAAGGAGTTGGCGAACATTGTCGTCGATTCTCAGTCGGTGCGAAGGGTCGCTGATCAACTTCTTGTGGGGACCGGTCGCAGGGTTGACCAGTCGAACCCGATTGTCTCGGCACAGCTTCCGGACGGAAGTCGAGTGCACATAACAGGGCCGCCGGTGACTCACCCCGATCGGATGAATATCCAGATCCGCAAGTTCGTTGTCACCGCTGGCACCCTTGATGACCTCACGGAGAGGGACGCTCTCCCAGAGCAGGTCGCCCGGCTGCTTAAGGACGCTGTGCGAAACGACAAGACGATCCTCGTTGCTGGTGCACCCGGTGCAGGCAAAACTACCCTCGTGAACTGTCTGCTTCGTGAAGTGCAGCCAGATCGCAGAGTGGTCACATGCGAGGAGGTGTTCGAGATCGACGCGCCTCTCCCGGACATGACCCAGATGCAGACGAGGGATGCTGGACTCGATGGCGGATCCGAGATCTCACTGCGCGACCTTGTGCGGGAGGCGCTTCGTCAGCGACCCGACCGCATCGTGGTTGGCGAAGTTCGCGGCCCAGAAGCACTCGATATGTTGATGGCTCTCAACGCTGGCTGCTCGGGCGTGGCGACCATCCATGCCAATTCGGGCCGCGAGGCACTCGAGAAGCTGGTGTCATACGGCGTTCTTGCTGGTGACAACATCTCCATTCCGTTTCTCAGGCGAACCGTTGCTTCAGTAGTAGATCTTGTTGTTTTCCTCAGGCGCGATGCAACCGGTCGCTATGTCGATGAGGTCCTTTCCGTGCCCCAGCAACTCGATGGCGATGTGTTCACCGTTGAAGCGCTCTATGAACGCAGGGCGAGTCGGTCTGCAGGAAAGGCAAGCGGATGAGAGGTCTCGCCGTGCTATCGGCTGCTGGTGCTGGTTGGCTCTTGGTCGGTGGCAGGACGCCGCACCTCGGTTCGTATCGTCCGTCGTTCGAACTCAGATCGGTCGTTGTGGGGGTTGGATCGGGTCTCGCGACGTTCGTGCTCAGCTATGGCCTTCTCGGTACCGTCGTTCCCGCCGCGGCGTTGGGCGTGCTAGCGGTCACCGTGCCGGTTCAGATGGCCTCTTCTCGTGATCGAAAGCGACAGGCGGAGGCTTCAGCTGCCTGGCCGGACCTCCTTGCCCACATCAGATCCTCGGTTGCGGCAGGTATGACGTTGCCAGACAGTTACCTCGACGCGGCTCAGCGGACGGGCGGAGCGTTTGGCGAAACTCTCGATGAAGTTCGCAGACACCTGCTGTTCGGCGGAGGATTCCCAGCCGCGATGGATGTGGTGAGACGGGCGGCCGACGATCCAACCGCCGACAGGGTCACGATGACGCTGATCGTTGCGAACGAGACTGGCGGTCATCGCGTGGGGGATGTCCTATCCGCTCTCAGTACTTCGATTGCCGGCGAGACTCGACTACGGAGCGCCCACGACGCCGCTCAGACAGAGCAGCGATGGACTGCGGGGGTGGCTCTTGCCGCGCCGTGGGTCATCCTTGCGCTTTCGATCGCAACCAACCCCCAGGCAGCGACCGCCTTTGGAACCGCAGAAGGAGCGGTTGTGGTCGGGATCGGGCTGGCGTTGACCATTGCGGGATATCTCCTATCGCGCAAACTTGCAGCACTTTCTGCCGCACCGAGGGTCTTTCGATGACCTTCGTCGTCGCACTCGTGACCGCTGTGGCTGTGTACCTGGTGATCGCCGGTGGGACACGTGAACTCCTCGCGGATCGGCTCGGGCGTTACCTGATGCCAACGGAGGTTGAACCCGAGGTGGTCGAACAGCAACGGGTTGCAATCCCTTGGCTGGCGTCGGTTGTGACCGGCGGGTTGATCGGTTCCCTCGCGGCACAAGGCGACTTGTTTCTTTCAGGAACAGGGCGGTCGGTTCCGGCCCTTACTGCTCTCGGCGCCGTTGCCGGATACTTTGTGTGGTCCGCCCGCCGCACGAACGCGCAGCAGCGCAGGGCGAGACGCCTGCGCTTCGAGCTGCCGATCATCGCGGACGCCATTGCACTTCACATCGTTGCGGGAGATTCGGTGTCGTCGGCGATCCGCACCGTTGTGGACGATATGAGCGGGGTCACCGTCGATGAGTTGAGCGTTGTGCTCGACGGACTCGATGACGGAGATGGGCTCGCTTCAAGCCTGACGGTGGCGGGACGCACGACGGCTCACAAAGACGGCCGTCGCTTGTACGACCTCCTTGGACACGCCCACGAATCGGGCGGCAGGTTGGCAACGATGCTCGCAGAACTTGCTGTTGATCTCCGGGCAGGCATCGAGCGGGACCTGTCGGCCGAAGGTGGAAAGAGGGCCGTTGCATCGTACGGCCCGATCCTCGCCCTGATGGTCCCAACCGCTCTTTTGTTCTTGCTGTATCCGACCCTGCTCGGGCTGAGGGAACTCTCAGGAACACATTGACAGACACGGAAAGGAAAGGAAGAAAACATGCTGAAAGACGAACGAGGGGCCACCACCGTGGAATGGCTCGGGCTCGCGACAATCGCGGTCCTTGTGATTGCGTTGCTGTTGCCACAGGTCCGCGGAACCGCGGGAGATATCTGGGGCAACGTGTCAGGCGAGTTCGGAGGTTTCTTCGGGTAGACCGTGGGTCCGTCACGGTCGAGGGCTTGGCCTCGATGCTCGTGTTCTTTGTCCTCCTCACGCTCATTGCGCAGATCGGATTCCTCGTGATTGCGCGGAACGCCGCATCGGTAGCGCTCGAGGGCGCCGTGAGGCAGGCAGGAACTCAGTCGAGCGACTTGGTTGTCGCCAGGGACCGCTTGGAGAGAAATCTTCATGCGACCGTGCCTGGAACCCAGGATGCCGAGATCGTGATGACATCGGACGGGCGAATAGTGACGGGCACCGTGTCGTTTGACTGGGTACCCCCAGGACCCGATCTGATACCTGTCACGATCTCTGTGACTCGTGAAGCACCAATAGTGGTTCCTCCGTGACACGACGACGGCGCCGAGTCTTCCGAAAACGCAGACTGAGCGAGGTCGGCACATCGATGATCGAAACGGTGGTGATTGGGTTCACCGTTGTCGCGGTCACGTTGCCGATCATGCTGATGGCCACACGCATGACCGAGGCATCAGACATCGCAGCAGGCGAAGCCCGAACTGCTGCGGTGTGGTTTGCCCGCCACGGCGAACTCCCTGGGAATGGGTCGCAATCGAGCATGGACGTGGAGGTTGTGGGCGGCGTTGTTCGGGTGTCGACCGCTGTCGAAGTCGATCTGATCGCCATCGGTGGGTCGAAGGTGAAAACGACTGTTTCTGGCTACTTCGAGATGCCAATCAGTCCCTACCGGAGCAACAGGTGAACCGGAGTCGACCGACCGATGAAAGCGGTTCCATGCTTCCGATGTTCGGTGGACTTATCTTCGTGAGTTTCATCATGATCGCTCTGGTGGTGGAACTTGCCATGCTTGGGGTTGCGTACCGATCAACAGCGAGCGTGGCTGACGCCTCCGCTGAGGCCGGCGCTGCGATGCTCTCGGAGCGTCATGCCTACGCCTCTGAGGTGGTGATCGACCCGGTGCGTGCAAGATCGGAGGCCCTCGGGGTGGCGCATGCACTCATGGGGTTGGGTGTCAAGGTCGATGTTGACGCAACCCTATCCAGCGTGTGTGTGACGGTTGAACACCGCTACGAACCGACGACGCTCCTCTTCCTCGGTGTGTCGGGTGTTGACGTCACGGCGACTGGTTGCGCTGAGCCGCGGGTCGGGTGAAGTCGCCGGTGCGCCACAAGCTCTAGGGTTGAGGCATGGCTGACAAAGTGACCCCACTGATCGAAGGCTCGGATCTCGCAGGACTTTCCCGACATATTGATGCGGTGTGTGAACGCAGGGCTTGGGATGAACTTGTAAGCCTTCGGGATCAGTGCAACGAAGCGGTCGAGCGTGGAAAACAGGTGTGGGCGATTGCTCAGTTCGCTGAGTACCGCCTCGCCCTTGAGGCTCCCGTGGCGGTGTCTGTTTCGGCAAACGTGTTCACGGACGGTCGAGGTCGCTTTGCGCTCGGACCGCTGTGGGAAGTTGCTGCCTCAACGCATGGCTGGGAGGAATTTGTTCCCCATGCGTTCACTCCGACTATCCGTGCGATGATTGCCCACGAACGGTCGATTCGCGGCGACTCCGTGGGAGACGCTGGTATCGACGGCGGGGTGCTGGCTGCGCCGCTTGAGATGCAGACTTGGGAGCCTTCGTATCCCGTTGCTTTGTACAAGTCCGATCGTGCGGTGTTTCCTGATGACATTTTCGACATCGATATGGATTGGACCGACCTTCCAGAACCGATTGATATCCAGGACGAAGACGGTGTTTGCCATGCGTTGATGGAACTGGTGAAGCCGTGGTGGGAGGACTCTCTAGGCAAATCGGAGGCCGTGACTGTGGACGGCAGCATTGAAGGTGGAATCCGGGCGCTCGGCCCGAGGCGCGCCAGAATCGCAGAGGTTGACCACACGACAGCCATGGAGGCAATGGTGTGGGCGGGGGCTAGCGGTGGAGGCCACGGGAGGCGGCGGGGGAGTCCGGCCGGCAGGGCCGGTGCATGGTGGGTTCTGCTTGAAGCGCTCGGGTACGACGAGATGCCGGACGACCTGACGGTTGTAGGCGAGGAAGCTGCCGAACTTCGGTGGCTCCTGTGGGATCCGGGGGACAGGATTGGTGGATGGAATCTCCACATCGGAATTGAGGACCCTGTCGACAACATCAGCTGGATCTTGAGCGCCGTCGACGCAAACTAGGCGCCTGATTCTCCTGGGTTTCAGCAGGACCCTATGGCGAGGATGTTTCCCTCGGAGTCCTTGAACCATGCGGTCTTCTCTCCGTCTGGTGACACGAGAACGCCAGCGGCGGTGCGAAATTCCGGGTCTATGTCGTAGTTCTCGAAGACGACGCCTCGCGCTTTCAGCTCTGCAAAGGCGGCGTCGAAGTCGGCAACGACAATTCGCGCAGCGGTGGCGTGGTTGTTGCCAGCGTGGTCAGATGCGTACAGCCCAAAGCGTGCCGTTCCCGTGTCGTAGAGAAGTTCTTCGTCAGAGTCGATGGGTGCCCCAGGCTCGATCGGCTCGTTGCCTGCCATGACTGGCTCGAGGCCGAGTTTGTCTAAGTACCAGCGGCGGGCGCGCTGCATATCTGAAGCCGTCAGTTCGGGGTGGATTGTGAATTCCATGATGTTTCGAGCCTAGACATTGGGACGGTTCCGTTGTGCGCGATGTTCGGCTACTCGCCGACTGATCCGTCTACCGATTCTCTCAGGAGGTCTGCGTGCCCATTGTGTCGGGCGTACTCCTCAATCATGTGCAGGAGTATCCACCGCAGGCTGGGAGAGCGACCGTCGGACCATGCACGCTTGGCAACCGTGTCCAAGCCGCCGGCGTTGAGCGCTTCAGTCGTTAGTTCCCTCGAGCGGTCCACCGTGTTCTGCCAGAGGTCGAGTAACTCGTCAGGAGTGTCGTCTGACGCCGAGTTCCAATCCCAATCTCGATCGGCCTGCCAGTCAACCTGTCTCCAAAGTGCCGCCTTGTCGTTCCCATGCAGCCAAACGGAGAACCAGTGGTCTTCGACGTACGCCATGTGTTTCATCACACCCCCGAGCGTCATCGTTGAGGCCGCCGTTGTCGCGGAAAGCCCTTCGCTGTCGAGTCCCGAGCATTTCCAAACAAGGGTCGCCCGCTGAAAGTCCAAGAAACCGAGCATCGAGTCGACCTCGCCTGCGTTCGGGGGAGGCTCCGGCCGCCCATATTCGTCAGGATTGTCGGTCACGGCATTGGTCACTGTCGGGTCGCGGGCTAGTTTCCGAGCAGCTTGTTGACAGCGTCATCAGTTTCGAAGACGGCCATTTCGTTTGCACATTCTTGTCTCAGTCCATCTCGAAGGTCCACCGGTGAGTAGCCAGCTGCAGCAGCTCGTCCCAGCCCGGTGGTAATGCCGGTGACCGCCTGTGCCGGTGTCCCTCCTGTGATTTGGAGACAGGTGAACGCGGCAAGCATCTGGAGTTCTGCGGATATGACTGGCCCGTCCTCAACGGCGGCGGTTGTGCCTGTGTCACCGGGACTCGTTGGCGTGGTACTGCCTCCACCTCCGCCGCATGCAGCGACGAGAAGCATGAGCCCGACCACAACTATTGGAAATTTGCGAACCATGGCCCGACCGCCTTTCAGAAACTCTGTCGTTGATTGCGCAACCTTACAGGTCAGTTCTGGAGAATCCGAATGCCTCAGAGAGGTTTTCTGGCGCCTCGGTGGGATCTGTGCGAAGAACGGGTGTCGCGGAGTGCAAGATTGGGCTCATGTGATGTGGGGAACGATGTAGCACTCAGGTTCAAAAAGGGATCCATTTCTAAACTGAACGAGTCCGACCGTTTTTGCTTCTGTGGGCTCCAGCCCCCCGTTTTGATGGTCCGCATACCCTGGGTACGCGGAGATGCGCGGGGGCGGATGCTTTAGGTGGTTGGGAGGTGGGGCATGACGTCTTCGGCCAGGCGGTCGACGATTTCGATCTGTGGGCCGTAGTGAAGGTCCGCAAAATGGCTTCTTGCGACCCATTCCACTGGGACGCCCACCCGATCTCGCAGGGTCCCGATGGTGTGGATAATCTCTTCGGGGGAGCCCCCGACGATTCGTTTCCGCATGCTGGCTTCCGACTCATCCGTCAGGTGGCCCGTTCTGGCTATGGGGCCACCGCGGGTCGCAGAGTCTTCCATGTCTGAGTACTTCCAAGTTTGGTGCCAGACGGATTCGAGGATCTCATCTCGATGACCCGGATACATCACCGCGTAATAGATCCAGCGGAATGTTGAAGGATCTCTGCCGATTCGCTCCATTTCTTCATCCGCGACCGCCACCTGTGCAATGAACCGCTCAGGTGAGGCATTCGAGAAGAAGCCGTCAGCGTGGCGTGCGGCTCTGCGGACTGCTGCGTCAACAGAGCCTCCAACGATGACAGGGATGTGTTTTCTTGGTGCGGGCCGAACGGCGAGTTCGGGGTACGAGTAGATCTCGCCGTCCCATGTGAAGGGCTCTCCCGTCCAAGCCTTCGGTAGGAACTGGAGGATCTCCTCCATTGCCTTGCCTCGTTTCGAGATGTCAGATCCGAACGAGACGAATTCTGTTTCGGACCAGCCGAGGCCGAGGCCGAGTAGCAGGCGACCATCTGAGATCGCTTGGACCGTTGCTGCGTCTTCCGCGAGCCTGATGGGGTGGTGGAGCGGTGCGAGGAGAACACCGGTTCCAATCTCGATCTTTGTGGTCACCGCCGCCATTGCCGCTGAGGTGACGAGGAGAGATGGCATGTAGCCGTCGTCCACAAAGTGGTGCTCAGTTGTCCACGCAGATGAGTAGCCGCGTCGCTCAAGATGCACCGTGAGTTCAATCAGTTCGCGGTACACGTCCTCCCACGAACGCGCATCGTCTGCGACGCGCTGTCCAGAGAGAAGTCCGAACCCGAGACCCATTGCGCCTATCCAGCCAACGCCGTACGGGCGACATCGGGATCACTCACGGTCATGGCAATGTGATACCCCTGTGCGTCTGTGTGAAGGAGGTACATCGAGTCGATGTTAACCCCCGCCGCAGCGAGGCCTTCCGCCATCGCAGCCAACCCAGACGTCCCTCGCGGAACGAATGTGTCGAGGACATCGGTCTCGTCATAGTCAACGCCAGCGAGTTCAAGAACGCGGCGGGCACGAGCATCGTTGTCTGCGATGAATCGCACGTGAGCGTGGCCCATATGTGCGATGGTGGCGAAGGCCTCTATACCGACTCCTGCATCCGCCAAGCTCCTGGCAAGTGTTGCAATCTGGCCAGGGCGGTTTGCGAGACGAACAGAGAATTCGGGCATACCAAACCATACGCCCTGAAACCCGACTTGAGGGAGAGAATTGCGCAGAGCGCGATAACGCTTCCTATTTGTCTTGCAAAAGTAGATGTCGCTTCTCTACGACCGTCAACGCCCCTGGCGTCGTCCTCCGCCTCGACGTGGTCCAGACTGCGGGTTCGTTGTGGGTCCTAGCGAGATGGAGCCGGTGCCACATGGACACCCAGACACCAATTCAGCGGCAGACCGCTACAGAACGAGACGAGCAGCAAACCTCGAGAGCCTGGTTCGTTTCGGTCGCAACCTGTCGGGATGCTGAGTTGTGCCTAGTAGCGGTAGCGTCGCGTGGTGGGCCCCGCGTGAACGGAGCGCGGTTGAGAGACCCCAAGATCCCGGCTCCTGGGACATCTGGACGGTCCCTTCTGTGCTACGTGCGAATTCTGCTGCCATTGAAGGGAGCACGCACGGACCGAGTGGTGTGGTCATTCCAGATGTGACCGCACGAAGATCGACATAGATCTCGTAGCAGTCTGTTGTCATGCCGCCGCTATGCGGCGCCCAGTTGGTAGTCACAGAGACCTCCGACGAAGAACGCTAGACCTCCTGACTGCAAGTTCATGGTATTTGCTTGGGACGAATCCGGTAATTTCTTCTTGTATCGAACATATGTTCGATTACAGTACTGCAATGAGTCGATACGCCGAGCTGCACTGTCACACCAATTATTCGTTCCTTGATGGTGCTTCGTGGGCAGGCGAGCTTGTGCAGCGTGCAAGCGAGCTCGGGTACGAGGCACTTGGTGTAGCGGACCACGACGGGTTCCGGGGTGCGGTCCAAGTTCACGCACACGCTTCCGCCGTTGGGCTCCCTGTCGTGTACGGCACAGAGATCGGTATGCCCCTATCGGCAACCGACGAAACCGAAGCGTCCATTGCCGACCTCATGGTGCCCCTTGATGAGGAGGTGCCTATCACAGGTGAAGGGGACCTCACCCGAAGGGGAAGAGTGAGGAGGATGCATGGCACAAAACCCACAGGTGAACGAGAGACCAATCACCTCGTGCTCTTGGCGCCAGACCCTGGCGGATATGCAGCGATTAGCCGGTTCGTCACCCGTGGTCAGTTTCGTGGACGAAAGGACGCCCCGGTGTACTCGTTCCGCGATCTCGATCAGGCGTCGCGGGACGGATCGCTCGTTGCGTTGTCAGGGTGTTGGCAGGGTGCAGTCCCTCGGGCAGCTGCCCGAGGCGACCTTCCATCTGCTCTGAGACACGCAGCACAGTTGAAGGATCTCTTCCCGGATCGTTTCTTCATCGAACTCACACATCACGGGCTTTCAGGCGACGACGGACGAAACGACCTCCTCGCAGAAGTTGCTTCCCGTCTTGGGCTCCAGACGGTGGCGACCAACAATGTCCACTACGCATATCGACACGACGCAGACCTTGCAGAGGTGCTTGCTGCGATCGGTGGGAGGCGGTCCCTCGATGAGGCAGACGGCTTCCGTGCCGCAACGGATCTACGACATCTCCGAACATCAGACGAAATGGCGATCAGGTTCTCTCGGTATCGGGGGGCTGTCGAAACCGCAGCTGACCTTGGGAGGTCGCTTGCGTTTGACCTTGACCTGCTGACACCTGAGCTTCCGGATTTCGCAATGCCAGGCGGGTTCACAACAGAGGACGAGTATCTCGCATCCCTTGTGTACGACGGGGCGAGAGAGGTGTACCCGGGGTCAGAAGATGGGATCGACCCTGTGGCGCGGCGCAGGCTTGAGCACGAACTTGGTGTCATCGGATCCCTCGGATTTGCCGGCTACTTCCTTGTGGCGTGGGACATTGTGCAATTCGCCCGCGGCCGCGACATCTACTGCCAGATACGGGGCTCGGGGGCTGACTCAGCGGTGTGTCGCTGCCTGAAGGTGACCAGGGTGGACCCGATACGACTTGGGCTCCCCTTCGAGCGGTTCCTTTCACACGAGCGTGGAAGGCCACCAGATATCGATATCGACTTTGAAGCTGAACGTCGTGAGGAGGTCATTCAGTACTGCTATCGCAGGTACGGCAGAGAACGCGCAGCAATGGTCGCAAACGTCATCACCTACCGCGCAAAGTCGGTGCTCCAAGATGTCGGCAAAGCCTTCGGCCTCACTCAGGCACAGGTGAACGGACTCACAAAGTATCTCGACACCCGGAATCCGAAATCCCTGAGAGAGGCTGTCGACCTTCCAGAAGGCCTCACAGCAGACCACATCTATGACGTCTGCCATCGCCTCGACGGGTTTCCTAGGCATCTTGGAATTCATTCAGGGGGGATGGTGATCACCCGCAGACCGCTGTGGGAAACGACTCCACTCGAGTGGGGGAGGATGGCAGACAGGTCGGTACTTCAATGGGACAAGAACGACACCGCAGCCATGGGCCTCGTCAAGTTCGATCTCCTGGCACTTGGGGCGCTCAACGCCCTCCACCTGTCTGTTGATCTCATCTCCGACATCCATGGCATCGATGTCGATCTCGCCGTCATCCCACAGGAACCAATCGTGTACGACATGCTTACGCTCGCAGACACGGTTGGAATCTTCCAAGTCGAGTCACGGGCCCAGATGGCGACGCTCCCCAAGATGAAGCCTCGAACCTTCTACGACCTTGCTGTGGAGGTTGCTCTCATCCGCCCTGGACCCATCCAAGGACAATCGGTACATCCATACCTGAGACGTCGCAACGGCGAGGAAGCGGTGAGTTTCATGCACCCCGCAGCCGAACCGATTCTTCGCAAGACCCTTGGCGTACCGATCTTCCAAGAACAGCTCATGGAACTTGCACGCGTCTGCGCAGGGTTCTCTCCCGGCCAGTCAGACCGGCTCCGCCAGGCCATGACGCACAAACGGTCAGAAGATGAGATGGCAAAGCTCAGGGACGAGGTCTACTCGGGGATGGAGGGCAAAGGGATCAGTGGGAAACCAGCCGATGAACTGTGGGAAAAGCTTCAGGGTTTTGCGTCATTTGGTTTCCCTGAGTCGCACTCCGTATCGTTTGCTTACATCGTGTACGCCGCTTCTTGGCTCAAGTTTCACTGGCCTGCAGAGTTCTTTGCAGGACTCTTGAACGCTCAGCCCATGGGCTTCTACTCGCCTAACTCGCTTGTTGCCGATGCGGTTCATCACGGTGTCGTGGTCCTCACACCCGATGTGAACCACTCGATCCATGACTGCACAATCGAGAACCATGATGCAGACCCCGATGATATTGCTGAGTACCTCACGCTTGGATGGAGAAGAGGGATGGGCGCCGTAGACGATCCGATTCGGTCTCCTGTGACTCTGAGACTTGGGCTCAGATATGTTCGCGACCTTGGCGAGTCCGACATCACTCGGATAGAGGCAGCACGATTTACCGGAGGGGAATTCACTTCTCCAGAAGACTTCGCACAACGCACAGGTCTCTCTGTTGCGAGCCACGAGGCGCTGAGTGCCTCAGGAGCGTTTGGATCGCTTGGGCTTGGTAAGCGTGAAGGTATGTGGCTCGCTGGCGCCCTGTCCGAACTCGGACCTGGGAGGCTACCGCTTGGCAACGGAGCGCCAACACCGGACCTTCCAGTCATGGACAAGCTCGAAACGCTTGAGGCCGACCTGTGGTCAACCGGTATTTCGCTCACCCATCCTGTGTCTCTGATCCGGCACCAGCTTGACGAAGCTGGGGTTCTATCCGTTTCCGTTGGCCTGAATCTCAAGAAACACAACTCGAAGATCACCGTTGCTGGGATCGTTACCCATCGCCAGCGCCCAGAGACGGCGCACGGGGTGAGGTTCTTCAATCTTGAGGACGAAACGGGGATTATGAATGTTGTTGTGATGCCTCCCGTGTGGGAGGCGAACTACGAAATAGCGAGAAAGGCAGTCGGGATTGTCGTCACTGGCGTCCTTGAGTATCGCGATGGGGTGACGAACCTGGTGGCTCGCAGGGTTGAGCCTTGGCCAGCGCCAGACATCAAATCGAGGGACTTTCGCTAGCGGTGGCCCCAGCACTGAGCGCAGATCCACGGAAAATGGCTTCATGTGTGCGACATTGCATCCGAAATACCTTTAGAAGAACCAATCAGAGATCAAACCAATCGGAGATCACATGGATCAGGCATTTGCAGGCATGTTGCTGCTTCCGGGCGAGGAAGGCCCAGGGCTCGCCGCCGTCCTTGAAACCGTCGCGGCCGACGTGAAGCTTCTCACAGGAGCCGAAGAGCTGGGTTCATGGAACGTTGATGACTGCAACGTCACTGCCGCAGGCAAGGGAAGATTCAAGGTCGTGCTTGGCGGAGAGATGGTCATGTTTACCCCAGACACTCCGATCCAGTTCGCAGAGGCAATGACGATTCCGCCAGAGCCAGAGCCGAAGTCAATCCCGCTTGCGGCTCGGATCGAAGCTCAGAGCCCTGGCAAGAAAAAGACGAAAGCGGAGCCTGCGAAAATCGAGCCTCTCAAGTCGATCGCTAAGGACGAGGTGCTAGGCCGAACGCTTATGTTCCTGATCTTGGCGGTTTCCTCCGCACTGATCGTGACCCTCTTGGTTCTTACTTCGGCGATCTAGGACGCTTCTTCGTCGAACGTGAGGGCGGCGGAGTTGATGCAGTAGCGCTGACCTGTCGGACCCGGCCCATCGGGAAATACATGTCCAAGATGGGCACCGCAATTGGAGCATTTTGATTCGGTGCGAACCATTCCGTGGGACTCATCAGAGTTCGCGTCGACGGCGCCGTCTTGCATCGGAGCTGTGAAGCTCGGCCAGCCTGATCCCGAATCGAACTTGGTGCCAGACTCGAATAGTTCTTCGTTGCAGACCACGCACCTGTACACGCCCTTAGATTTGTTGTTGAGCAGTTCGCCTGTGAAGGCACGCTCGGTTCCTGCTTCCTGGGTCACGGAATACTGCTGTGGTGTCAGGCGATTTCTAAGGTCAGCCTCGGTGTATTTGCTTGTCATAGCTCAAATGGTAGGACGGACAATCGGTTTCTGAGACGTTGCTACCCGCTCACGGTCTTGACGCTCGATGCGACGATGCCAATGGCCTTCACCGCATCTGGCGCCGATGCCTCCATGCTGAACACAGCCCGGACCTCCCGAGGTCCGTTCACGAGGACCGCAAGCCCGTCGGTAAGGCAGGCATCGACAACAGCACCGGGCTCATCGACATTGAAGTTGACAATGTTGGTCTGCACGCCGATGAGGTCCACGGTGACACCGCTGATCTCCGCCACACCCTCGGCGAATGTCCTTGCGTTGACCTGGTCTTCAATCAGCCGGTCCCGATTGTTCTGAAGGGCGTAGAGGGCTCCTGCAGCTATCAACCCTGCCTGTCGGAACCCTCCGCCGAACATGTGTTTGAAACGCCTTGCCTCCGAGATGAATTCAGATGATCCGACGAGTGCAGATCCGATCGGGGCTCCGAGGCCTTTGGAGAAGCACACGCTGACCGAGTCGAAAAGAGTTCCGTATGTCGCGACGTCGATGCCGGATGCGATCGAGGCGTTCCACACCCTGGCGCCATCCAGGTGAGTGGCGAGTCCGAGAGCCGAGGCGGCGTCGGTTACTTCCCGCATCTGCTCGAAGGGCCACACCGTTCCGCCTGCGAGGTTGTGGGTGTTTTCAAGGCAAATGAGCGTGTGCGGATCGTAGAGATGGGATGGCATTGAGGGATGAGGGACGGGGACAGCGTCGATGACCTGTTCCGCAGTGAACATGCCTCTCGTACCGGTGATCCGGTTCAGTGTGACCCCAGAGTGATGGGCGGCTCCGCCAAGCTCATGGGTACCGATGTGACCGAGTGCCTCGATGACCACGGAGTCGCCGGGTTGCGTGTGGACTCTGATCGCAATCTGATTGCTCATGGTTCCCGTGGGGACATACATGGCCTCTTGCATGCCGAGAATCCCTGCGACATGTTCCTCAAGTGCGTTGACCGTTGGATCATCGTGGTACACATCATCTCCGACCATTGCTTCGGCAATTGCCTTGCGCATCCCGGCCGTGGGTTTTGTGATGGTGTCGCTTCTCAGATCGATCATTCGTGAGTCTCTGTGTTTCTTTGGGGGGTTTCGGTTGTTACGCAATTTCAGCAGATGTGTGCGCTCTGGGCGCGTTCGTCTGGTTACTCCGTGTGGAGGAAGGCCCGTGACTGAAGGAGGGACACCAGCACCCCTCGAGAATCTGGAAGCTGAACCCAGTCGTCAGCCAGTATCTCAATGTCTGCGACAGTCCCTGTGCGAATCGACGCACTGGCTCCCGTGAGGTGCGTGACGGTCATCGACCACGTTGGCTCGTGGCCGACAAGCATCACCCGCGCGGTGTTTCCGCCATGGTTTGCTGCTGCGGCAAGCGTGTCTGCCACCCCAGATCCGTACAGCGTCTCGTCAAGCACGAGCCGGCAGCCCCATCCGCCAGACAGGCGAGCAAGTTCAGCGGTTGAACGTGCCCTCATGGCTGTTGATGACACGACGAGGTCGGGAACAAGCCCGAGTTCCCTCAAGACGACCCCCATGCGCTCCGCCGCTCGTTTTCCCCGGTTGTTGAGGGGTCGGCTGTGGTCGTCCGGAACACCAGCATCCCAGTCAGATTTCCCGTGCCGCATCAACATCAGATTCAACATGGTCAAAGGCTACACGTCACGTCGACGCCAGCCGTAGCGGCCGCCACGATGCCAAGATGGTGGTCGCTACCGAGGGAATGCCGCTTGATTTCTGAATCAGTCGAAGCCACGCTGCTCATTCTGTTGTTCGTGATTGTTGCCGGACCAATCGTTGCTGAGCGGTTTGGGGTGCCCGGTCTCATCGGCCTTATCGCTGGGGGGATGGTTGTCGGGCCGTTCGTGCTCGGCTGGGTGGGACCTGCCGGACTGCTCTCGCAACTCGGCAGCATCGGGCTGTTGTATCTGATGTTCCTTGCAGGACTGTCGTTCAACATGCGAGCCTTCCTTGAGAACCGCAAGATGGCCATTGTCTACGGTTTGCTCGGTTTTGTGCTCCCCTTCGGCTTGTCCATGTACGTTGCGCTCTCGTTCTCGCACCTTGGGCTGCTCGCTGCCGCGCTGATCGGAGCCATGTGGGCGTCCAACACGCTTGTCGCGTACCCCGATGTGCTAGCAGCTGGACTGCAGACGAACCGGGCCGTCAGCGCAGCGGTTTCCGCAGGTGTGGTCGCTGACCTCCTGGCACTGTCCGTTCTCGCGATAGCGTCATCCACCGCTGTGATTGAAATCGAGGGCGACTTGGTCACTTTTGCGTCGACGCCAGACCCCACCCTCCCTGTGTTCTTGGGCATTCCAATTCTGATCGCGTCCACATTGTGGGGACTTCCGAAGATCGCAGAGTGGTTCTTTGTGCGAGTCGGCCACACACGGGGCCAGCGATTCGTGTTCGCCTTGGTTGGAATGTCTGCCGGTGCGTTGGTGGCAGTTCTCGGAGGTGTCGAGGGTTTGATCGGTGCATTTCTTGCTGGGCTCGGTATGAACCGTCTCGTACCTTCCAGAGGCGCACTGATGGATCGCATCGAGTTTGTTGGCGGGTCGCTCTTCATCCCAGCGTTTCTTGTGTCGATCGGTCTTTCCATCAACCCTGCGGTGCTGTTCGATCTCGATACAGTCATTCTCGCTCTGCTCTTCACGGGTCTTGTGGTGGTCGGGAAGACGGCGGCAGCGCTCATTACTGGATTCGTCTTCAAAATTGGGATGGACGAGGTGGGGCTCATGTCTGCCCTCAGCTTTGGTCAGGCCGCATCGACCCTCGCCATCGCTCAAGTTGGTCTGTCTCTTGGATTCTTTGGTCAAGAGATCGTCAACGCAGCTGTGCTGACGATTGTCTCGACGGCGTTGATCACGTCCTTCGCTACTCGGTTCTTCGCCAGACGAGTAGAGCGTCCACCAAAGCCTGAGGCCGCTCTGGGCGACTCAGTGCTGGTTGACGTACGCCCAAACGATTCGGATCTGAAAGCTTTAATGCAGTTTGCCGGCCTCATCTCTCCGGACGATGGGCTAGTTGTTCCTTTTGCGATCCCGAATACCGGTCTCATGGACGTTGCAACCGTCCTTGTCGATCAGGCGGCTGCGGCAGCTGCCGAGCACGGCCACGACTCAACGGGCCTCATCCGGGTGGACGAGTCGTTTACGAATGGGGCGCTTCGCTTGATCGAGCAGGCTGATGCCTCACTGGCGATCTTCTCATGGGCGGGATTGCAGTTTCCGTCTGATTTCGTGTTCGGGAACGAGATCGACCGCGTTGGCGAACTGAGTCCGATCAGGATGGCTGCTGTGAGGATTCTTGGCTCGTGGGACCGGGTCGTTGTGGCAACCGGTGACATGTCCGTTCCGTGGAAACGAGAAGACTCTTTGATGGCCGTTTCGGTGGCTCAACGTGCCGCCGCACAAGCTTCATGCGAGATGGTCGTCGTCACAGGCGATCCGGACAGTTTGGAGGCGGTGCTGCGACCCAGCGAGCTGCTGCGGTTCGTGAAGTCTGAGAAGCTGAGTTCCCAAGACTTGGCAGAGCTGAGGACTTTGGACCTTGTCGTCGTGCCAGCGCACACCCTCGCCGCGGCGCGTGGGTTTGGTCAGCTCAGGTTGGCGCGGAGGTTCAAGGATGTTTCTCTAGCGGTTGTAGCCGGTCCCCACCGGCTCACTGTGACAACAGCGCGCGCCAAAACGAACGCGAGATCGTTCGTCGGGCCAACGACACCCAGTCGCTAGTTGAATCTGACGGGCTCTAGCCCGCCAAGCGCTCTACCACGAACTCGATGCACGCGATCAACGCTGCAATGTCGTCTGGATCGATGTTGGGGAATGTCGCGATGCGAAGCTGGTTCCTGCCGAGTTTCCGGTACGACTCGGTGTCAACGATCCCGTTGTCTTTGAGGACAGAGGCGATGGTGTCAGCTGTGATGTCATCAGCGAAGTCGAGTGTCACGACGGTGGGGGACCGCAGGGAGGGGTCTTCCACAAACGCACTCGCGTAGGTGCTCGAATCCGCCCAGTTGTAGAGCAGCCCAGAGGACTCCATGGTTCGCGACGCAGCCCATTCCATCCCCCCTTGGTCGAGAACAGATGACAGCTGGCGATCGAGCAGGTACAAGGTCGTGAGCGAAGGCGTGTTGTACGTCTGGTCGCGCCGGCTGTTGTCGAGCGCCGTTTCGAGGGAGAGGAACGGAGGGATCCAGCGGTCCGAACCGGCGATGGTCTTGATTCGCTCGATCGCTGCTGCGGACACGATCGCTAGCCAGAGGCCTCCTTCGGAACCGAGAGCCTTCTGGGGGGAGAAGTAGTACGCGTCCACGGCTGTGACGTCGAACGGGATCGCTCCAGCAGCCGAAGTGCCGTCTACGAGAACAAGAGCTTCCGAGTGTCGACCGAATGGTGCCATGACCCCGGTGCTCGTCTCGTTATGTATGAAGGCTGCGACATCCACGCCGCTCACGGCGACAGGTAACGGGGCGCTGCCGTATGGTGCTTTCACGATGACGGGCTCTCCGAGGTGTGGAGCGCCTGCCGTGACGGTTGCGAACTTCTCTGAGAATTCTCCGCACACGAAATGGGCGGATTGCCGATCGATCAAGCCGAATGTTGCAGCGTCCCAGAACGCGGTCGCGCCACCGACACCAAGCACGACCTCATACCCATCCGGGAGCCTGTACAGGTTCGAGATCTGGTCGCGAATCCCTCCAACGATTGATTGGACGGTCTTGCGTCGATGGCTGGTTCCGAGCAGGTCGGTTCCGGTACTGGCGAGGTCGGTGACGAAGGATTGCTGGATCTTTGATGGGCCAGAACCGAACCGGCCGTCGCTTGGGAGCAGGTTGCTCGGGATGGTGATTGGGGGGCGCGGTGTCATGTCTATCGTTCCGGTAGCAGGATCGACCCAGTCGATCGATCGATCGATCGATGAAGAGAGTAGCCGTCGTGTCATCAGCCGAATCAGTATCAAAACGTGCCGCTGCAGTGAAGCCGTCTGCCACACTGGCTATCACCAACCGAGCGAGCCAGCTCAGGGCAGAGGGCAAGCCGGTCATCGGATTCGGTGCGGGAGAACCAAACTTTCCGACTCCCGGTCCAATCGTGGATGCGGCGATTGCTGCTGCCCCACTGCCTGCATCGCATCTTTACTCGCCGGCCGCTGGGCAGCCGGTGCTCCGCGAGGCCATAGCAGCCAAGACAATTCGCGACTCGGGGTTCCACGCTCCAGCGTCTCATGTCGTGGTGTCCAACGGTGGCAAGCAGGCTGTGTATCTCACATGTCAGGTACTTCTCGATCCGGGGGATGAGGTTCTCCTTCCTGCTCCGTACTGGGTGACCTACCCGGAGGCGGTGGCGCTTGCGGACGGTGTTCCTGTGGTGCTTCCAACCGATGAGTCGACAAACTTCACGGTCACGGTGGATCAGCTCGAGGCGGCAACAACGGAGCGAACGAAGATGTTGATCTTCGTGAGTCCATCGAACCCAACGGGATCTGTGTATACCCCTGAGCAGATTCGCGCGATAGGCGAGTGGGCTGCCGAGCGGGGAATCTGGGTCATGACGGACGAGATCTATGAGCATCTCGTCTACGGGGACGCGGTCTTCTCCTCGATGCCTGTCGTGGTCCCAGAGATGGCAGAACGCTGCGTGATTGTGAACGGTGTCGCAAAGACATACGCAATGACTGGATGGCGAGTCGGCTGGATGATCGCCCCAGAGGAAGTCGCCAAGGCCGCAGGCAGGATTCAATCCCACCTCTCTTCCAATGTGAACAACGTTGCCCAGGCTGCTGCGCTCGCTGCGGTCACAGGTTCGCTCGACGCATCCGAAGCCATGAGGGTGGCTTTTGATCGACGCAGGATGACGATGGTTGACATGTTGCGGGCAATCGATGGCGTGACATGTCAGGAACCCAAGGGAGCCTTCTACACATTTCCGAACATGAAGAGCCTGTTGGGAAGGTCAATCCGGGGGAGAACCGCGAGCACCACGCTCGAACTCGCGTCGATTCTGCTCGACGAGGCGAATGTGGCGATCGTTCCTGGCGAAGCCTTTGGTGCGCCAGGCTATTCGCGTCTGTCGTTCGCTTTGTCGGACGAGGACCTCGTAGAGGGCCTGACCCGGATCCAGAACCTCATTGCAGAGGGTTAAGCCCCTCAACCGCACCCACGACCGCTTCCCAGGCCTTGTGCCGAGGATCGATCAGTTCGCCATGCCCGATTCCTGCGAGCATCGTCAGGGATGCTGCTCCGCCCTGGGATTGCACATACGCCTCAGCCTGGGACGGATCCACGGTTTCGTCGTCTGACCCGTGAACGATATGAATCGGCGATTTTGCACGGCCACTGAGCGCGGCGGATGACCACAGGTCTGGTTGGTCGGATTCGGTTGCGCCCAGAAACATCGCAGCTGGATCGTCGTCTGGGCGGGATCTGGTGACGGCAGGTAAGTCGAACACCGCTCCAAGTGCGACGGCGCCGAGGAAGTCGTCTCGTTGGTGTGCGGCTCGGGTGACGAGGTAGCCACCGGCTGAGTGGCCGAGAGCGACGATTCGGTTCGAATCAAGCCCGTGACGGTCGGCGTTGGAGGAGACCCAATCGATTGCCGCGTTGAGATCGTCGCTCGATGCAGGGAAGGAACCTATGCCTCGTCGATATTCGATGTTGAGTGTTGCCCACCCTCGCTCGGTCAGATCGATTGATGCGGCATCCATGATCTCTCGCGTGTAGATATCCCGCCAGAACCCACCGTGCACAACGACGGCAACAGGATGCGGTCCAGCCGATGCGGGCTTCCTGAGGTCAAGCACTTGGTCAATTTCGGGTCCGTACGTGTGCGTCTCGGGTGGATGGGTGAAAAGCGCATGCAGATGGTCGATTGCATCGATGTACCCCGATACCCCTCGTCCCCAGATCGCGCGCACCGCGGCGGCGGTAAGCACTGAATGGTGACGCCATTCCTCACGCTCTGTGATGTTCGAGATGTGAACCTCGACGGTTGGGATCTCGGAGGCCGTAATCGCATCAGCGATCGCATAGCTGTAGTGGCTGTATGCACCGGCGTTGAGCACAAGCCCGTCGCAGTTTCCCTTTGCGGCTTGCACAGCGTCGATGATTTTGCCCTCATGATTCGACTGGAATGTATCGATGGAGATTCCGAGGATGTTTGCTCTTGCCTGCCACGCGACTTCGAGGTCTGAGAGGGTTTCGGAACCATAGATTTCTGGCTCTCGAGTGCCGAGAAGGTTGAGGTTCGGTCCGTTGATGATCAGAAGCTTCATAGCTGCGAGTCTTGATGGATTCTGTGCGTGAAGCAAATGCGTCCGCCGGCTGCGCGACTCATACCGCCCCTCCCGACCGGT
>JAQCAA010000136.1 GCA_027728645.1 Actinomycetota bacterium
ACGCAGGAAGGGGAATTCCCGCCCTTGGCGATGACGTGCTTCGCCTCGTCGACACCATCGACGGGCTGAACGTGATTCTTGGCCATGCCGGGATCAGTGACCTGTCGTGGATCGGGCCAGAGGCAGGCAACCATGCGGGTCTGTTCTTCGATACGGCGTGGTGGAGCATGCCTTCGATCCTCATGCTGTTTGCAACCGTAGCGCCGAGACAAATCGTCTACGCATCCGACACTCCATACGGAGCACCGAAGACGATATCTACGGTTGCGATGCGTGCCGCGGCCGCTGCCAGCTGTTCAGACGACGCGTTCCGCGCAGTGTTCGGGGGCAATATCCTGTCGCTTGTGTCCGGCGTTCGACCGACCGTCGTTGGCGAGCCAGCTGGCAGCGCAGTCATTCCCCAGGATCCTGTGGTGTACACCGTGTACGCGAGCTTCCACGCGGCTCTCACCCAAATGATCAATGGCGGTGATCCCGATGAGGCTGTGTCGCTTGCCAAGCTTGCGGTGCGGGTTCCAGACGATCATCCCCATTCAGCGATGTTCGCCGCCGTCTCAGCGACGATGGAGAGAATCGACTTCTCATCAGGACGCAGGAGTGAGGTGGTCCGTCCTATGTTGGTCGCCGCCGCTGCAGTCCTGACGCCGAACCAGCCGCTGCCTGCCCTTTAAGGCGGTCACCTCGGCAGGAGCTCAGGGGCGTGGTTCGGTCCGCTCAATCACAGGAGCAATTCGCTCAAGATAAGCGGCCATTCCGTTCTTGGTGAAATTCTCCCACGTGGTCATCGATGTCCTGTTGTCCATTCGATCAACGATGAGGCCTCCCATGAGATGGTCGACCTCATGCTGGACGGTGCCTGCCGAGAGCCCGCGGTACACCTGCTCGAACGGTTTCCCGTACCGATCCTTGCCAGTCACCACAATGTTCATGTCCCGATAGAGGTCGCCTCGTATCGGGACGCTGAGGCAGCCTTCGTTGTTGAGCCACTGCTCATCGTCGAGCACTTCGATGATTGGGTTCACCAACACGGTGAGAGGGATGGCTGGCTTATACGGGTACCGATCGTTGTGATCGACACCAATCACGCACACACTCGATGAAACCCCGACCTGATTGGCCGCGATGCCAGCTCCGTTTGCTTCGCGCATGGTTTCGATCATGTCGTCGACCAGCGTTTGGAACCACTCATCGTCGAAATTGGTGACATCGGTCGTAGGGATTCGCAGGACGGGGTCACCGATCTGGGGGATTGGTAGTACCGCCATCGATCAGGCCCTCCTCTTGGCGATACCGGCCACGACGACATCGGCGACACTGGATCGCGTTGCCGACGACATCACGGCACCGAGCGTTTCGTCCGTTCCTGAAAGCTCATTGCTGGTGGTGTCGATCGAAATGAAGTCTGCTTCACCGCCGGGGGCGATTCCAACGCCGCTCCAACCGAGTGATCTTCCTCCGGACGACGTCGCGGCGGTAGCGAGTGCCTCCGACGAGTGGACCCCGCGTCTTGTCAGACGGAGGCGGTCGTGTTGCTCAAGCCGGTGAGCCTCCCTCAGAATGTCGACTATCGCATTCGAGTCAGAGCCAAGGCACAGTGGTACGCCTGCGTCTGCCAGTTCGATGGCAGGCCCAATCCCATCGCCGAGATCAGATTCTGTGGTCGGGCAGAAGCACACGGTCGAGCCGCCGGACGCGATGAGGTCAATGTCATTGTGGGTCAGGTGAGTTGCATGGACGAGCGTGGTCGTTTGTCTGAGTAGCCCGACCCGGGCCAAGAGTCCTACCGGCGTAACTCCGTGCTCGGTGAGGGTTGCTTCGTTTTCTGCATTCTGCTCTGAAACGTGGATATGAAGGGGCGCACCGAGCTCTTCTGCCGTGGCGGCGACTGCTGATAGATCACGAGATGCCACACCTCGCACCGAGTGGGCTGCCACGCCGACTCGAACCATTGGGTTACCTTCGGCGGCTTCAGCAAGAGCCACCGCCCGCTCGCGCCATGCGTCGATTGATCCGTCTGAGAACCGAACCTGCTCTGGCAGAACGGGTGCACCTGCAACATTCGAAGTGAGGTACGCCGTGTCGAGGAGTGTTAGGCGGATGCCAGCAGTCGAGGCAGCTTCAATGATGGCAAATCCAAAGGCGTTCGGGTCCCGATACGGCGTCCCGTCTGGCCTGTGGTGTACATAGTGGAACTCGCCAACGGTCGTGATGCCGGCAGCCACCATCTCTGAGAACAGTGCGGTAGCGGACTCGCGGTATGAGTCGGGTGTGAGCGCGTTCGCGACCTCGTACATTCGCGTGCGCCATGCCCAGAAGTCACCCCCGGCGTCGTGGGTCTTTCCACGCAGTGTTCGGTGAAACGCGTGGGAGTGCGCCGAGACCAGCCCCGGAAGCACGATCCCGCTGAGCGCTTCGTCAGCCTTCGTCGCATCACCGCTGGAAATGGAAACGATATGGCCGTCAATGACCTCGATAAGTACATCTGAATCCAGGTTCGGACCGCCGAGCCACGCCTTTGGTGCATGCCATGTGACCATTGCGCGACCCTAGTTGACTTGCGGTGGGGTCGGGGTTGCCTGTCGTGCGGGTGGTAGATTGCACAGGCACATCGTGCTCCAGAATTTACGGAGGGAGGTGACATGGGAAAGCGATACGAACGCCTCACAACGCCACTCGTCCGTGATGGCGGCCAGCTCAGAGAAGCGACATGGGAAGAAGCCCTTGCCCTGACAGCCGATGGGTTTCGAAGGAATTCAGGAACGACAACAGGAATCTTCTCCTGCTCAAAGTCGACGAACGAGATGAACTTCCTGGCTCAGAAGTTTGCACGCACCGTGATCGGCAACAACAACGTCGACAGCTGCAACCGAACCTGACACGCTCCCTCTGTCGCCGGTCTGGCGGCTGTTTTCGGAGCGGGGGGCGGCACATCTTCTTATGAGGAGATCGAGACCACAGATGTGATCATCCTGTGGGGTTCAAACGCGCGTTCCGCCCACCCAATCTTCTTTCATCACCTCATGAAGGGCGTTCGCAACGGCGCAAAGATGTTCGCTGTCGACCCTCGGCGGACAGAATCAGCCAAGTGGGCTGACCTGTGGCTCGGTATAGATGTCGGCTCGGATATCGCCCTCGCCAACACGGTGGCCCGCGAGATCATCCATGCCGGCCTTGCAAACGAGGCGTTCATTGCGCATTCAACTTCAGGATTCGACGAATTTGCTGCCTCGGTCGACTCCTGGACACTCGAGCGCGGAGAGCAAGTGACTGGTGTTCCTGCTGAGGCCATCAAGCAGCTCGCCCATGACTACGCCAAAGCCGAGACCGCTCAGTTGTGTTGGACGCTTGGCATCACTGAACACCACAACGCGACCGACAATGTGCTTGCGCTCATCAACCTTTCTCTGCTGACAGGGCATGTCGGGAGATATGGCTCTGGTCTTGTCCCCATTCGGGGGCAGAACAATGTGCAGGGCGGCGGAGACATGGGTGCATTGCCGAACAAGCTTCCAGGGTTTCAGGACGTTGCGAGCGCCGAGAACAGGGCGAAGTTCGAGGCGGTGTGGGGGGTTCCCGTGCCACCTGATCCTGGTTGGCATGTCACTGAGATGTTTGACGCTATGGAGCGTGACGAGATCCGAGCCATGTACGTTATCGGAGAGAACCCTGCCCAGTCCGAGGCGGACTCGAAACGAACCATCGACTTGCTGGAAGGCCTCGACTTCCTCGTCGTTCAGGACATCTTTCTCACCAAGACTGCTGCCCTTGCCGATGTGGTCCTGCCAGAGGGAGCTG
>JAQCAA010000020.1 GCA_027728645.1 Actinomycetota bacterium
CGCGAAGTCGTACGTGACGATCTTGTCTCCGATGGCTCGTTCCATCCCCTGCACGATGAGGTCCGCCGCTTCTCCCCACCCGAGGTACCGCAGCATCATCTCTCCTGAAAGAATCACAGAACCGGGGTTCACCTTGTCCATACCCGTGTACTTCGGAGCCGTCCCGTGGGTTGCCTCGAAGATTGCAACACCTGTGTGGTAATTGATGTTGCCGCCAGGAGCAATTCCAATACCACCAACCTGCGCAGCAAGGGCGTCTGACATGTAGTCGCCGTTGAGGTTCATAGTTGCGATGACGTCGTATTCGGCGGGCCGAGTGAGGATCTGCTGCAGGAAAGCGTCTGCGATGACGTCCTTTACGAGCAACTTGTCTCCAGGGTCGCCGTTGCAATCTTCCCATCCGACCGCGACATCTGAGAACTGATCCCGAACCACCTCGTACCCCCACTCACGGAATGCACCTTCGGTGAATTTCATGATGTTCCCCTTGTGAACAAGCGTCACCGAGTCGCGGCCTTCATCGAGGGCATACTGAATCGCGGCCGCGATCAACCGCTTGGATCCTGTTTCGGAAATCGGCTTGATTCCGAGTCCTGAATCGGCCCTGATATCCCAGCCGAACTCCTCGTCGAGAAATGCAAGCAACTTGGCTGCCCCTTCAGTACCGGCTTCGAGCTCTTTGCCTGCGTACACATCCTCTGTGTTCTCCCGAAAGATCACCATGTCGACATCCTCTGGATGCTTCACAGGTGAAGGAACGCCCGTGTACCAGCGAACCGGACGAAGGCAGACATAGAGGTCGAGGATCTGGCGCAATGCCACATTGAGGCTTCGAATACCGCCACCAACAGGGGTCGTGAGCGGTCCCTTGATCCCTACGAGATAGTGGCTGAATGCCTCAACCGTGGCGTCGGGAAGCCATTCCCCTGTCTCGTCGAATGCCTTCTGACCTGCAAGGACCTCAGTCCACGCGATCTCGCGCTCTCCCCCGTACGCCTTTGCAACGGCAGCGTCGAACACTTTTTGAGCCGCAGCCCAAATGTCGGGACCGATTCCATCGCCTTCAATGAAAGGGACAATCGGGTTGTTCGGGACGTTCAGGCCCCCATCGTTCTTTGTTATGGCTTGGGCCATCGATTCTCTCCGTTGATTGTGTTTGTTTCTGACTTGATCTGGCTGGGCGTGCGAGGCGCGGTCTAGAGAGCAGCTGCTTCTGCCAACCCAACCGTGTTCGTGAGTAGCGAAGCCCTCGTCATTGGGCCAACTCCACCTGGTACCGGGGTAATGGCACCGGCAACCTCCACGACCTCGTCGAATGCTACGTCCCCGACGAGCTCATCATCGGTTCGGTTCGTCCCGACATCGATAACTATCGCACCGGGCTTCACGAACGAAGCGTCGAACATTCTTGCTCGACCGACAGCTGTGATGAGCAGGTCTGCCTGTCTGCATACAGCTGCGAGGTCGGGGGTCCTCGAGTGAGCCTGAATAACAGTTGCATCCACACCTTTTGCCCCAAGCATGATGGCCATCGGGCGAGCAACGAGAAACGACCTCCCAACAACCACAGCGGTCAGGCCCGCGACCTTGATCCCATAGTGATCGAGAATGGTCATGATGCCTGAGGGGGTGGCAGGAAGCGGGGCTGGACGGTCGAGTATCAGCCTGCCAAGGTTGAATGGGTGCAAGCCGTCAGCATCCTTCGTTGGCAGCACCCGTTCCACCGCTGCCTCGCCATCAAGGTGTGAAGGAAGAGGAAGCTGCACAATCATGCCGCTGACATCCGGTCGTGCATTGAGGTCATCAACCGCAGCGAAGACCTCAGCCTGAGTCACATTGCCATCGAGTTTGACATCGATCGAAACCATGCCGACTGCATCGGCATCCTTGTGTTTGTACCGAACGTACGAGTGTGATGCAGGATCGTCGCCGACGAGGATGGTCGCAAGACCAACTGTGACGCCACGGGCGTTCAACGCCTCAACATCAGTTCGGACTCGTGCCCGAACGGCCTCAGCAACGGTCTCACCTGACAGAATCTTTGCGCTCAATGTCTAAAGTGCCTTTGTCCGGTGAACATCAAGGCTACCTCGTGTTCGTTCGCCGACTCCACGACCTCCTTATCACGCATCGACCCCCCAGGCTCGACGATCGCAGTGATCCCAGCAGCAGCCAGGGCATCTGGTCCGTCGCGGAACGGAAAAAACGCATCGGAGGCGCACACCGCGCCTTTCGAGCGCTCTCCAGCCCTAACGAGAGCACGCTCAACGGCACCGACTCTTGACTGGTCACCGGCTCCCACGCCTATTGCGGCACCGTCCTTCACAATCACGATCGCATTCGACTTCGTGTGCGCGCACACTATCCATGCGATCTCCAGATCACGAAGCTCGGCCTCAGTTGCCTGCCTTGTCTGTGCTTCCCACGACGCCGCGTTCGACGGCTTCTCATCACGTCTTTGAATCAAGAACCCATCGTCAATCGTTCGCACATCGAGATCCGAATCAGAAAAAGGAGGTGCGACGAGAACCCTGAGACTGCTTCGGGTCGAGAGGATCTCCCTCGCATCGGCCGTGACCGCCGGTGCAATCACCACCTCCACAAAGTAGTTTGCGATTGCCGCGGCTGTCTCGCCATCGAGCACCCCATTAAGCGCAACAACACCGCCAAAAGCTGAGACTGGATCGCACTCCCAGGCCTTGGAGAACGCCTCAACCATGGATGCACCAGATGCCGCACCACACGCATTCATGTGTTTGAGCACCGCGACTGAACCCGGCGGAAGGTCGCTGACAAGGCTCCAAGCGGCATCGGCGTCCGCATAGTTGTTGAACGACATCTCTTTGCCTTGCACCACTTCGGCATGGGACCACCACCCATCAGTCTCGTCAGTTGCATAGAGCGCGGCGCTTTGCTGCGGGTTCTCTCCGTATCGAAGCGACGATTGCTTTGTGAGAGGAAGAACGAGCCGGCCGCCACCATCCCTCTCAAGCCAGTTCACGATCGCGGCGTCATACTTTGCCGTTCGAAAGAACGCCTCCCTCGAAAGTGACTCACGGATATCGGCTGTCGTGCCTCCTTCGGCCAGTGCAGAAAGCACCTCGCTGTATTGATTCGGAGACACGACCACGGCAACCCAAGCATGGTTCTTCGCCGCGGCTCTGATAAGTGTTGGTCCGCCGATATCGATGTTCTCGATCGCGGTTGCGTAATCGACGCCTCGCGCGACGACAGCCTCGAATGGGTACAGATTCACGACAACCAGCTGAAACGGGTCGAGACCGATATCGGCTAGATCCCGTCTGTGGTCAGGACGACCGAGGTCAGCCAATATGGCGCCATGGATGTTCGGGTGGAGAGTTTTTACCCTCCCACCCAGCATCTCGGAGGCCCCCGTGACATCGACGACCCTCCGTACTGGAATTCCGGCGTCTTGGAGGTGCGCCGACGTGCCTCCAGAAGAAACGATCTCGACTCCCCCGTCAACAAGCGCTCGTGCGAACTCAGTTAACCCGGTCTTGTCCGAAACGGAGATGAGGGCTCGTGAAACCGGAATTCTTGTCATCGAATGGCTCCCAAGTCCGCCGCTGTGGCCCACTTGACAGAACCTCCGGAAATAGTGATGTGCCCCTTCCCGAATGCGGATACGACTTCGGGAAGCAGCCTGTGCTCAACTCGCTGGATTCGTGCGTGAAGACTTTCAAAGTCGTCGCCGTTGATAATCGGGACTGGTTCTTGGACGATGATCGGGCCATGGTCGACAAGTTCATCGACGAAGTGGATCGTTACACCGGTCGCGGGGACACCTGCATCCAGTGCGTCTTGGACGGAAGTCCCACCTGGGAAGGAGGGAAGCATCGAAGGATGGACGTTGATGATGGCGTTGGGGAATCCTTCCATGGCCTGGGGTGCGAGGACCCTCATGAAGCCCGCAAGAACCAGGGCCTGCGCACCGCGGTTTTTAGCTTTGTCGCAGATTGCGGTCGTGAAGGACGCCCTGTCGATACTCTCGTTCCAGTCGATCACTTCTCCAGGAATACCGGCTGAAGCTGCTCGGTCGAGCCCTCCTGCATTTGGTCTGTCTGAGATGACTCCGACGATCTTGCATCCGAACGTTTCGTTGGTTGAGGCGTCGATAAGGGCCTGCAGGTTGGTACCGCCTCCAGATATCAGAACCGCGATTGGAAGCTTGGTTGGCATCGCGGTCCATTGTAGAACCAGTCAGCCTTCAGGAAGATGAGGTCTATTCGCCGAGGGAAGTGTCACGCATGGAAAGGTGAGGAAGAATCATCGAGTCAACAAACAGTTCGGCGTCTCCCTCCCAATCCCAAGCAAGGATCTCTTCCCTTGTGCGTCGACCGCCAATCCCTCGGAGCAGTTCAAAAGAGGTCGCTGACACGGTTGCCACGGGTTCGTCTCTTCCTATGCTCCAGCCTTGGCCGCTGTCGGTCGACTCAATCCTCAGCGTGGGGAGCCCACGGGCTGCAAACAACCTCCTCAGAGTCCGTGCATGACCCGCAGCACTGATGTGCACTTCAAGGATATCCCGGCCCGACTGATCTCCATATGCGTTCCGCAAATCCAGTTCATGATGCAGGAGATCGCTCACGGCCATGGCGGGGATAACAGAGGACGGAATCCGTCCAAGGGCAGATTCGATCACGTCAGGAACATCAAGCTTCTCGAGTGAGTCGAGAGAATCCACAACTTCGTCGATGGTCGATCGCCACTCGCTGATGACCTCATCGAGCGACGAATCGGCCCTTGCCTGGATCTGAGCATCAGTCCATTCATCGCTCGCAAAACCTTCAAACACGCCCCTGGTCATGTCTTGGGAGATTCCAGCAAGGTGTCTGACCACATCGGCCGATGTCCAAGCAGGGCAGGCAGGAACGACTGTTTCAGGGTTCTTGCCGTCCATGAACGACACAACCCTCTCATATCCCGCTCGGTAGCTTGCTCCAAACACATCAACAGACTACGGCTCAGACGCAGCCTTTGCTGGATCGTCAGGGCCCGACAATTGCCTAGCTGCTTCTCGTTTGCTCGATTGCGTGCGGCTTCAGCGTGGTCGCTCCGAGACCAACGACAATCGGTATGACGGCGAGCCAAGCAGCAGCTTGTCCGTAACCGCCTACCAAATCGCGCGTCACGGAGAACAGCACGGGTCCGATGGCTGTGGAGCTCACATTGATCAGGCTCAAGCTTCCTTGTATCGCACCAATGTGAGTCACCCCGAACCATCTCGGGAGGAGCGTCGACGTGACAGTTCGTGATGCACCCCCTGCCGCACCGAGGGCCACCGCATAGCCGATCACCGCCAGGCCAGGAGCAAGAGTGAGGGTCAGGAGGAGGCTGAGTGCGAGCAGAAACATCACAATCGGTATCAGTGTCCGACCAGTCATTCGGTCGGAAAGGAATCCGAAGAACAGGCCAGCCACGACCGCCCCAATTACCTGCGGCAGGAACATGACAGCAGCTTCTATGGACGTGAGACCCGACTCGGTAAGCATCGAGATCTGATGAAAGTTCAAGGCTGTCGAAAGCATGCCAACGGTCGCCGACGCACCGGCCAGGAGCCAGAACCTCGGAACCCGCATGGCCTCAGCCCTTGTCGCTGCGGCTACCGGGACAGCCGCAGTATCTGCTTTCCGGTCCGGTTCGATGCCGTCGGGATACTGGCCAACATCACTCGGGCGGTCAATCAATCCGAAGCGTGCGATCGGAATGACGACACCGAAGATGATGAGTGCAGAGACAAGCCATGCAATCCGCCAGCTGTAGGCCTCAATGACGAGGTTCAGGCCAACCGGCACGAGGCTCATCATGATCGCTGAGGCCGTGGCGTAGATTCCGAGCGCTCTTCCCCGTTTCTGGTCGAACCAATGTGTCACCGAAACGGTGCTTACCAGCGAGAGCGATCCCTGACCGGTGAACCTAATAGCGAAAAACCCAATGGTCAGAGTAGCGAGACCTTGAACACCGGCTATGGCGATCAGCGCAAGCCCAAAGGCAAATCCGATCGCCATCATTGACCGCCGGACGCCGACCCTGTCAATGGTTCGGCCAACAAGCGGAAGGCCTAGGGCAGCTACCAGGGTCCCAACAAGGTATGCCGTTGACACCTGCGACCTGCTGATACCCAGATCCTCAATGAAGTGGTCGACAAAGACGCTTACGCCGAGGGTCTGTCCGGGGCCTGTCAGCGCTGCAGTAACTGATGCCAACGCGAGAATTCTCCAGCCATAGAACAGAGATCGGGTTCCTCTGGCGGTGGTGCTCACTCGAGACGCCCGAGGATGAGGCCGGCTGCCTTCTCCGGAGAAAGGTCTTCTGGCAGCTCAAAAAGAACAAACTCTCGCTTCACAGGAGACTTGGAGAAGTAACGCAACCCGATCGCTGCCCGCTGTCGAGCAACGTTTCGCGCAGTTCCGATGTGACCTTGAAGGCGAGTCCAACGGGTGTAAGCGAAGCCACGATTGTGTCATCTCGGTACGCAGCGGCCCCAGAAAAGAAGTGACGACATGCAAGAGACCCGATCCGGCTGTCGGCTTGCGTCCACTGATCGGCAAGCCGATTGAGGTCGGTGAGGAATGGTTCGGCGATTGCCAAAGCGTAATCAAACCCTGGCGCCGTCGGTGAGCACTCCGACGATTCTCTCGAGACCAACAAGCACGAGCGAAATGGTTACGAAGCGGAAGCCCTCATCGCCTCAAACATGGCAGTTCCCATATCGGTCGGTGTCGGAGCAACGACCACCCCCGCTGCCTCAAGGGCTTCGATCTTTGCCTCAGCCGTTCCCTTGCCGCCAGAGATGATGGCACCGGCATGACCCATCCGCTTCCCAGGAGGGGCGGACGTGCCAGCGATGAAGCCGGCCATTGGTTTGGTCATGTTCGCCTCAATCCACTCAGCCGCTTCCTCTTCTGCGGTCCCGCCGATCTCTCCGATCATGATGACGCCCTCAGTCTCTGGATCGTCGTTGAAGAGGGCGAGGCAATCAACAAAGTTCGTTCCGTTGACAGGGTCGCCCCCGATGCCAATCGCAGTCGTCTGACCAAGTCCATTCAACGTCAGCTGATGTACCGCTTCATACGTGAGTGTTCCCGAGCGCGAGACGACACCAATCTTGCCTGGCGTATGGATGTACCCAGGCATGATCCCGATCTTGCATTGTTGGGGCGTGATTACCCCTGGGCAGTTCGGACCGACAAGCCTGACATCTCGATCGGCGAGATATCTCTTTGCAATCACCATGTCAGCGACGGGGATTCCTTCCGTGATGCAGATAATGAGTGGGATGCCGGCCTCGCCAGCTTCCATGATCGCATCAGCTGCAAACGGAGGGGGAACGTAAACAACGCATGCGTTCGCACCTGTCGCATCTGCTGCCTCGGCGACGGAACGGAAGATCGGGAGTTCGGCGGTATAGCGATCAGGCCTTCCCTGCACACCGGAATGGTCGGTATCGCCCGAGAACGATTCAGTTTCACCGAAACGTGACGGATGGACGGCTCCAACCATGTTGGTTCCGTAGGCAATAGCGTTGTCTGTGTGGAACCTTCCCGTTTTCCCAAGACCTTGGACCAGAACCCTCGTGTCCCTATTGACGAGCACACTCATTGAGACAACTCCACAATCTTGACCGCCCCGTCTTTCATGTCGTCTGCGCTCACAACGTTGAGGCCTGACTCGTTGATGATCTGTTTTCCAAGTTCGACATTCGTTCCCTCAAGCCTCACGACAAGCGGGACCTCCAGCCCTACTTCGTGGACCGCTGCTACGACTCCTTCCGCAATGGTGTCGCAGCGCATGATCCCCCCGAAGATGTTGACGAATATGCCCTTCACATTGGGGTCCGATGTGATGATCTTGAAGGCCGCCGCAATCTGGTCCTTGTCAGCGCCTCCACCAACGTCGAGGAAGTTCGCAGGTTCGCCACCGACATACTTAATGATGTCCATGGTTGCCATTGCAAGCCCAGCTCCATTGACCATGCATCCGATCGTCCCATCAAGCTTGATGAACGAGAGCCCGTGCTCTTTGGCTTTGGCTTCGGCTGGGTCCTCCTCAGAGGGGTCCCGCAAGGCGACAATGTTCGGGTGCCGGAACAGAGCGTTCTCCTCGAAGGACATCTTGCCGTCGAGGGCCATCACAGTTCCGTCGGTTGTAACGACCAGAGGGTTGATTTCGATCAGGTCAGCGTCCAGATCCACCGCGGCCTGTGTGAGGTCCTTGAGGAACTTCATCCCGTTTCGGACCGCGGTGCCTTCGAGCCCAAGGGCGTATGAGATTCGGGCGGCTTGGAAATCAGTGAGCCCGAAGGCGGGGTCGATCTCCTCTCTGAGAATCTTCTCAGGGGTTTCCTCCGCTACGACTTCGATTTCGGTTCCGCCCTCGGTCGATGCCATCACAATGTTGCGACTCGTCGACCGATCAAGCAGTACGGAGAGGTACAGCTCAGTTGCAATGTCGATGCCCTGCTCGATGTAGAGCCGGTTGACCATCTTGCCCTCTGGTCCTGTCTGGACTGTGACGAGCGTTGACCCGAGCATTTCCGACGCAAGCTTTGCCACCTTGGCCTGGGTGGCCTCAACACCCCCCTCGATGCCTTCGAGAACGACACTGACCCCGCCGAGTTCTGGGTATTCGACGAATCGACCCTTCCCTCGGCCGCCAGCGTGAATCTGGGATTTCACCACGACGACGGGATTACCGGTCTCTGCGACAAGCGCTGACGCTGCTGCTGATGCCTCGTCCGGGGTTGTGACCATGACGCCGGCAGGCACTGGAATGCCTGCCTCTTTCATCAACGCCTTTGCTTGGTATTCGTGGATCTTCACGTGCCCTCCTCGGGAACGGTCATGGTCTTGTCAGTCGGAGGGAACGCTTCGGCGACCCAAGCTTGGATCGTTTCAAGCGAAGTGCCTGGTCCAAAGATCTTTGCGATGCCAGCGGCTTCAAGGAGTGGGATATCAGCTTCTGGGATGATGCCACCCCCGAAAACAACCACATCGGATGCGCCTCTATCGGCAAGTTCGGCCACCACGCTTGGGAACAATGTCATGTGAGCTCCAGAGAGTGCCGAAAGGCCAACACCGTCAACATCCTCTTGGATGGCGACCGTTGCAATGTTCGCGGGTGTCTGATGCAAGCCTGTGTATATAACTTCGCAACCTGCATCTCTGAGGGCACGGGCGACCACTTTGGCCCCACGGTCGTGACCGTCGAGGCCCGGCTTTGCGATAAGGATCCTTGTCGGCATCGTCCCCGATGGTAGTTCGGCATTGTTTCGCATCGTCGGGTGACCGATCGGCGACCTAAAGTCTGAGGGTGCTCGATCTCAACCCGATCCTGGTCCTGGGAGCTTCACTCTGTCTGATGGGGATGGCGATGGTTGTGTCGATTGTCCTGAAACTCGGTTTCGAGCGATCAATCGCATGGGCGTCGGTCAGGGCAACGGTGCAGTTGGGGGTGGTTGGGGTACTCCTGAGCCTGATTCTCGACACGCGGTGGGAGGGCATGCTCGCGGCTGTGTGGGTCGGAGGCATGGTCCTGGTGGCCGGTTGGGTTACCTCGGTGCGAGCTGGAACACCCTCGATTTTCCCCGCAGCCACCATGGCGATTGGCAGCGCAACCGCTCTGTCACTGGCAGTCGTGTTCGGATTCAGTGTCTTACCGTTTGAGCCTATCCAAGTCGTTGTGGTTGCCGGCATCACGATCGGCAACGCGCTCACAGGAACCGTGGTGGCAGCGGACCAGATTCAGAATCTCCTTGGCGAGTTCCGTCTGAGGGTCGAGGGACTTCTGGCACTGGGCTTCCATGTGAATCAGGCATCGATGTATATCGTGCGCGAGGCGGTCAGAGTTGCCCTCCTCCCGCACATCGAACGAACAAAGGTCGTAGGCCTTGTGTCGCTCCCGGGCGCCATGACAGGTTTGCTCATCGCTGGGGTGGATCCAATTGACGCCGTTGTCATCCAACTCGTCGTGATGTTGCTGGTCCTCGGCACCGTTGCCATGTCCACCACAGTCGTCGCTGTGATCACGGCTAGGGGCTCGTTCACGCCAGACCAACGACTCAAACCGGACCCGCTGGCCATCTGAGGCCTTCCACAGATCCGATCACCGGTTCCTGAATCCTCAGCCGACCTTTTCGAGGGGGGCCCAGGCGAGAAGAAGGCGTTTTGTGCCTTGGCCGTCGAAAGCGACGACGGCCTCTGCCCTGTCTCCCGCACCAACGATCTCGCGTACGATGCCTTCACCCCAGTGGGAGTGCTTGACCCTGTCACCTCGCTCGATATCTGCATCTGAGACAGTTACGACCTTGGTGCGAGCCTCCAAGGTGGCGCTTCGGCGCGCTCGCTTCGTCTTGGTAATCAAGTGATCTGGGATCTCCGACAGGAACCGGCTTGGGCCGTTGAATTGGTTCTGTCCCCACAGGCTTCTGCTCCAGGCGCGGGTGAGGTAGAGACGCTCCTCGGCCCGTGTCACGCCCACGTAGCAAAGACGGCGCTCCTCTTCGAGCTCGGTCGGGTCGCCAAGAGCCCGCATGTGAGGGAAAACTCCGTCCTCGAGCCCAGTGAGGAACACCGCTGGGAACTCGAGACCTTTGGCGTTGTGAAGGGTCATGAGCGTCACGTTTCCGTCGTACGTCTTTGCATCCGCATCCGCAACGAGGCTGATTGCTTCTAGAAACATCTCAAGCTTGCCCGTCCCGTCGAGGGCAGTCCAGTCGCTCGGTCCCATTGAGGCCGGCCCCACCTCTTCGAACTCGGCAGCTGCGGTGAGAAGCTCCTTGAGGTTCTCCTCCCTCCCCATCGCCTCGATCGTGCGCTCGGCTCGGACCGAGTCGAGGTAGCCAGTGTCGTGAAGGACTGCATCGACCGCCGCACCTGGTCCAGTCACCGCCTTGATAGCGACCACATCCATGATTGACACGAAGTTGAGAATCGAGCGTTGGGCGCGATCGGTCAGCTGCGTGATTTCAGAAGCCCTCCGCAGCGCATCCATAAACCCGATTCCGTTGCGCTCGGCAAACCGATCAACGTGGGCGACCGATGTGTCTCCGATCGAGCGCTTCGGCACGTTGATAATCCGCTTCAGCGCCACTTGGTCGTCAGGGTTGACAACCGCCCGCATATAGGCAAGGGCGTCCTTCACCTCTCGACGGTCGTAGTACTTCAAGCCTCCGACGATCTGATAGTTGACACCGAAGCGCACGAACAGTTCCTCAATCACTCTCGACTGAGCATTCGTTCGATAGAACACGGCGATATCGGAAAGCCCAACCCCGGCATCTTGAAGCCTTGCAATCTCTTCTGCTATGAATGCCGCCTCTTCATGCTCGTCCTGGCCCTCGAACATGACGATCTGCTCACCTGCGCCCTCGTCCGTCCACAGCTTCTTCGGTTGCCTGGCCGTGTTATTGACGATGACAGCGTTTGCAGCGTCAAGAATGTTCTGGGTTGATCGGTAGTTCTGTTCGAGCAGGACGATGCGAGCATCGGGGTAGTCCTTCTCGAAGGCCATGATATTTCGCATGTCTGCGCCACGAAATGCGTAAATCGACTGGTCCGAGTCGCCAACAACACAAATGTTCTTGTACTTGTCAGCAAGCAGCCTCACAAGCATGTACTGGGCACGGTTTGTGTCTTGGTACTCGTCGACAAGGATGTAGCGAAACTGGTTCTGCCACCGTTCGAGCACCTCAGGAAACGCCTGGAGCAGTTCGACGGTGAGTTTGAGAATGTCATCGAAGTCGACCGCTGAAGCCTCGACCAATCGCTGCTGATAGAGGCGGTAGATGTCGGCCACCTTCTCGTGATAGAAGCCGGAACCCTCAGATGCGTATGTTTCGTAGTCGATAAGTTCGTTCTTCGCCTTCGAAATCGCCCCCTTGATTTGGCGTGGAGGAAATTGTTTTACCTCAAGGTCGAGGTCCTTGATGCACATCGTGAGGAGCCTGACCGCGTCTGCCTCGTCGTATATCGAGAACGAGCTGCGATATCCAAGCCTGTGGACCTCCTGGCGCAGGATCCTGACGCATGCAGAGTGGAACGTGGAAACCCACATGCTCAGAGCGACCCGACCGACAAGCTGGCCGACACGCTCTTTCATCTCGCCCGCTGCCTTGTTGGTGAAGGTGATGGCGAGGATTTCGTACGGGGACACGTTGAGATCCCGCACGAGGTGGGCAATTCGGTACGTAAGAACCCTCGTCTTGCCTGATCCGGCCCCAGCAATGACAAGCACCGGCCCCTCGGTTGCGGCGACCGCCTCGCGCTGAGTTGGATTGAGATGCTCGAACAGTGGAGATTCCGTCACGCCCCGATTGTACTGAGACCCTGCGACGGGGTCGCAGCGATGATCCGAATCCCGACACCCGACACCCCCCAACATGGGCCAGCGAAGCGGACAGCCGTGTAGGTGCCCTTCGCTTCCGATCGGTTCCTCGGTTAACGGGATTCGGATCATCGAGCCCGCCACCGGCAAAATCCATGAAACGGTAGGCGCTTGGCGCTAGGCGAAGCGAGCTTGCGAGCAACCTCTTCTCAGGCTTCCGCCGGAGCCGTCTCTGCGATCAGTGATGCCAGCTTCTCAACCAGTGCACCTCGAGCAAAATCTGACTTGTCAAAGAATGCATCAGCACCGGCCTTCTGAGCACGTGCCCTGTCGTCCTCTGAGGCCACACCCGAGAGCATGACAATTGGGATACTTCCGTAACGCTGACGCACCAGATGGATGAGTGCAACCCCGTCGGCTCGTGGCATCGAGAAGTCGACAACAAGGGCGTCGACCTTGGTCTGCCCGAGGACGAAAAGTGCATCGGCAACGCTGCCAGCTGTGATCGTCGCAAAGCCGTGCGAGGCAAGGACGCCGGAAACAACCTGGCGAACACCTTGGCTATCGTCTACGACCAGAACCATGTGTACAACACCGCTCGGACGTGAATCTTCGTCGCGAAGCTTGAGGGCCAGACGACCGGCGTCCACGAGCAGCACCGTGTCGTCGCCGCCAAGCAGAGCTACGCCGGTAACGGCGGTGGCCCCAGTAAGCAGAGGGCCAAGATCCTTCGTCGCAACCTCACGGACATCCATGATCTTGTCGACTGCCAAAGCTATGGGACCAAGCGGACTTTGGATAACGAGGATTTCGGTTGGTAGACCCTCGACATCAAGACCAGCGGTCGTTGCGAATGTTGCGTAGGGGATCTCCTCGCCTTCGTACCGAATGGTGCTTCCACGCTCCGATACCGAAATATTGCCGTCGGCTACCGACAGCGAGCCAAGGACGGCAGCTTCCGGGATACCCCATGACCGCTCGCCTGCCTGAAAGATGCGAGCAGACTGAAGTGCACGGTGGGTCGGCATGGTGACGGTGAAGGAGACACCATCACTCGATGTGGTCATGTTGAGGGAGCCGTATACCTCTTCAACGATCTGGGTGATGCGCGAAAGCCCGTCGCCGTCTCTGGTGAACTCCGACGACCGAGGGTTTGTAGAGAATCCCTCCGAAAACAGCGCTGTCCGGAGATCCTCACCAGACGGATCCCCATCAAGGATTCCCAATCCGAGGGCCGTCTCTCTCACGGCGGTCCAGTCAATACCAGCACCATTGTCGCTGACCCCCAGCACAACGTACTGCTCATCGCTTGTAATCCTGACGGTCACAGTTCCAGCTGAAGACTTCCCGGCCTTGACCCTGTCTGCCGGCAGCTCGATGCCATGGACCACCGCGTTGACCAGCAGCTGACGAATCACCTCGCCGATCCGATCGACCATCTGACGATCAACAATCGTGTCTTCGCCTTCGACAACGAGCTCGACGTTCTTGTTGCACTTCTTTGCGAGGTACTTCATGAGCTGGGGCAGCGTAGACGTTGTCGTGGAAAGCGGAACAGCCGTGAGACCAAGGGCATTGTCCTGGAGTTCGAGCGAAGCTCTCCGTGCGGTCTCCATGGACTCGAGCACGCTTTCCGCTCCGGGGGTCGAACGTGCGTCGGCGGATCTGAGTACCTGACCAGTCTGGGTCGAAAGGGACTGAAAGTCCATCCGGAAAGCGGCAACATCGTTGACGAGTCTGAACAACTTTCCTGCGTTGACAGGAACCGATTCTTCAGCAGCCCATGTTTCGACGGCGCCAGCAAGGCCGCCAAGACCGAACGTCGACCCCGACTCCCCCTCGATGGCCGAAGACTCAACGTCAAGGAAGGTGATGTCGATCTCATTTGTCGGTTGGGCAACCGCGGCGGGCTCATCGGGCTGTGGTCGATGAGCATCCGCCGCAGAATGCCCGGTTCCGCCTGCGAAGGCAGATCTGATGATTCCTCCCGTAACAACTGGGGATTGGAGCTTGCCATTCTGACCAGGCTCGAACACGAGCGCACCACTCGCTGTCTCCCCCTGTCCGTCACCGGAAGCCTCGATTGTCGCCTCGGGACTCGTAGGTTCGGCGCGGTCGGCGGACGTCTCGTCTGCTCGAGACCCGTCGAGGGCTGTTTCCACACCCACAGACTCCGGTTGGGCCTCAGCGGTCGGAACCTCGGCGTCTCGTCCGTCGGTTTCTTCGCCAGTCTCGGGATCAAGAATCGACCCCTCGATCTCGTCGATGGCTGCGGTAGCCAACTCTCGTACATCGATGTTGACGACAAGGTCTTCCATTGGTTCTGGAAGTTCAGCAAGTTTGGCCGGGTCCGCAACGAGGGTGCGAATCGCATCGATTGCTCCCGATACCCCGCGACCGGAACCACCAAGGGCATCCGGGAGTGACTCAGCAAGATGAGACAACGCCCGTCCGAGCATCATCGAGGGTTCGAGTTCTCCGTGCTGGATCCAACGCCAAATGACCTCACAAGTCTCGCCTCCGCTGGCGATGACCTCGTGGCCCATGACCCTCCCGGTTCCCTTGATCGTGTGGCCCTCGCGCACCATCTTCCCAGCAATCTCAGGGGTAACCGCACCCTTGATGACAGCTTGGGCGCCCTCAGAGAGCGAAGATGCTCGTTCGTTCAGTTCCTCTCGGAACAAACTGTCGAGATCGGGATCGTTTTGTACAGCCATTGAAGTCCCAGCGTTTCCGCGTTGTTTCTAAGCGGAATATCGGAACGCCGCGCATAGGTCTTAAGGACTATGACTAGTTAGAAGCAGAGGACAGAGGACAGAGGACAGATACCGGAAGCGTCCACCGCCTACCGTCCACCGCCCACCGTTCCAGAAATCAGAGCGTGGCTACCAGCCTCGACCCTCTCATCGACTCCGGGCTGGCTCGCAGAGTTTCCTCACCGGCCCTCAGGGAGAACCGGTTTGAGGCTCCAGTCTGGCTAGGAACCAATCAGAAACGGTGGACGGTAAGCGGTGGACGGTAGACACCTCGGCGCTGAGCGCCGAGGCCTACTCCCACTCGATTGTCGCGGGGGGTTTTGAGGAAATGTCGTAGGCGACTCGGTTGATTCCTGGGACTTCGTTGATGACCCTCGAAGAAATTCTGGCAAGGAGTTCGTACGGGAGTCTGGCCCAATCGGCGGTCATCGCATCGTCTGAGGTCACAGCTCTCAGAATCAGGGGATAAGCGTATGTCCGCGTATCGCCCTGGACCCCGACGGTCTTGATGGCTGGCAGAATGCCAAAAGACTGCCAGACCTCTCGGTACAGACCAGCCTTGCGGATCTCATCCACAACAATGGCGTCAGCGGCCTGGAGGATGCTTACGCGTTCACGCGTGATATCGCCGATGATCCTCACCGCGAGTCCCGGTCCTGGAAACGGCTGACGCCACACGATTTCGTCCGGGAGGCCAAGCTCCTCGCCAACGCTCCGCACCTCATCCTTGAACAGATCTCTCAGTGGCTCGACCAGGTCGAAACGCATCTCGTCTGGCAGCCCACCAACGTTGTGGTGACTCTTGATCTTTGCCGCGTCCTTTGTGCCTGATTCGATTACATCGGGGTACAACGTGCCCTGGACGAGGAAGTTCGCATTCTTGATCCCAGCGGCGACCTCCTCAAAAACACGGATGAACGTCTCTCCAATGATCTTTCGTTTCTCCTCCGGGTCCGTAATCCCGGCAAGCGCGTCGAGAAACCGGTCCTGCGCCTTCACGTGAATGAGGTTCATCTTGAAGTGGTTTCGAAAGGTTTCTTCAACCTGGTCACCCTCGCCGAGCCTCATCAAGCCGTGATCGACAAAGACACAAACGAGTTGGTCGCCAATCGCCTTGTGAACTATTGCCGCAGCTACAGACGAATCGACACCGCCGGAAAGACCGCAGATTGCAACGCTGTCGCCAACAGAGGCCCGAATCGATTCAACCGACTGATCAATGATGCTTTCGTTCGTCCAGTCGGCCCGTGCCCCGCAGGCATCGACGAGGAACCGTTCGAGTATTCGCTGGCCGAACGCTGTGTGACCGACCTCTGGATGAAATTGCACGCCGTAGAGCCCACGCTCGGTGTCTTCCATTGCTGCAACACCTGCACCTGGCGTTGATGCGGTAACAACGAAGCCAGCCGGTGCTTCAGACACAGCATCCCTGTGACTCATCCACACCGTTTGATTTTCAGGTAGCTCCTTAAAGAGGCGGACGGCAGCCGTCACCGTCAGTTCAGCGGCACCAAACTCGGAAGTTCCCGTTGATGCGACCGTTCCTCCGAGTGCCTGTGCGAGCACCTGATGGCCGTAGCAAATGCCGAGGACCGGGATTCCTAACTCAAATATCGACTCATCGATCGCGTAGGCGTCGTCGGCATAGACGGAGGCTGGACCGCCGGAGAGAATGATTCCAATGGGTTTCTTCTGTCGAACCTCGTCTGCGGTGATCTCGCGAGAAACGATTTCAGACAACACACTTGCTTCACGGACTCGACGAGCGATGAGCTGGGCATATTGGGCTCCGAAGTCGACAACCAGAATCCTGTCGAAATCGCCCGTTGAAGCTTGGCCTGAGACGGACCGAGCCGTCATCAACCCATCCCCACACCTTGGGACCGCTGGAGGTGCTTCCCCTCCGTCTGAAGGGCGGGAGCCACCATGACCTCTGCCTTTTGGAATTCCTTGACTGTCGCGTAGCCCGTGGTGGCCATCGAGCCTCTCAGACCACCAAAAAGGTTCTGTCTTCCATCATTCTCATGAGCGGGGCCGACAAGAATCTCTTCCAGGGTTCCGAGTATCCCCGTCTTGACCCTTGATCCTCGCGGCAGAGTCGGATGGAACGTCGCCATCCCCCAGTGATAGCCGCCGGAAGGAGATTCGGCGCTTGCTGCTATCGGTGAACCGAGCATGACTGAGTCAGCGCCACAGGCAATCGCCTTTGCCACATCGCCCCCCGTGCGCATTCCGCCATCCGCTATCACATGGACATAGCGGCCCGTTTCTTCCAGATAGGACGTGCGAGCACCTGCGGCATCGGCGATCGCCGTCGCCTGTGGAACACCGATGCCGAGGACTCCGCGTGTCGTGCAGGCGGCGCCAGGTCCGACACCCACGAGGACACCGACAGCTCCCGTCCTCATGAGGTGGAGAGCGCCGGAATACGAGGCGCAGCCGCCAACGATGACAGGCATCTCGACGTCCTTGATGAAGGCGAACAGATCGAGCGGCTCTGTTCGAGAACTCACGTGCTCAGCCGAAACAACCGTTCCCTGGATCACAAGGATGTCAAGACCACCTGCCTTTGCATAGTCCGCGTACTTGACAACGTTCTGGGGTGTCAGACTCCCGCAGGCGACGACCCCTGCGGACTTGATTTCAGCCACCCTCTGGGTAATGAGATCAGGGTTCACCGGCATCGCGTACAGCTCTTGCATGCGCTGGGTTGCCTTCTCGTTCGAAAGTTCAGCAATCTCGTTGTAGACCGGAATGGGATCTTCATAGCGAGTCCACAAGCCTTCAAGGTTCAGACACGCGAGCCCACCGAGTCTGCCGATCTCGATTGCCGTCGCAGGTGTCACGGCCGAATCCATTCCTGAAGCCATCATGGGCAGTTGGAAAGTGAATCCGTCGATCTCCCAGGAAAGGTCGACATCCTCTGGGTCTCTCGTTCGGCGCGAGGGGACGATTGCGATATCGTCGAATCCCCACGCTCGTCTGCCAGATTTGGCGATACCGATCTCAATGTCCACGAGAGAACCTCCACTTGGTGCCAGCAGTGGACAGGGTACTCGTTTCGCGTGCTGCGCAGATCACCCCAAACCTGCCGTCCGTGGCTATCGAGACGTACCTAATACGCCTTGAGTCCAACCGCATTGTGAACCTCGGCCTGATACGGCTTGACCATCTCTCGCGCTCGGTCCCCAGACGATCGGAGCACCGCTCGGACATCGCCATTCGTGATTGAGGTATATCCCGCTTTCACCGGCGCAAGTTCCTCGACCACGGCTTCTGCCACCGCATCTTTGAAGGCCCCGTACCCACCGTCTCCGTATTCAACGACAAGGCTGTCAATCGTCCGACCCGTGCAGCCGGCCATGATCTCGAGCAGATTCGAGATGCCAGGTTTCGCTTCAGTGTCGTATCGAACCACGGGATCACTATCCGTGACGGCGCTTCTGATCCTCTTGCGAATGATATCCGGATCGTCGAGGAGGCCAACCGTGGCTCTGATCTGAGGATCCGACTTTGACATCTTTGCGGTGGGGTCCGTGAGAGACATCACCCGCGCCGAAGTCGTCGGGATATACGGCTCGGGGATAGGGAAGATATCACCGAATCGGTTGTTGAATCGCTCGGCGAGATCTCGAGTGGTCTCGATATGTTGTCTCTGATCATCGCCCACTGGGACGAGATTCGCCCGATACAACAGGATGTCTGCGGCCATCAATACGGGATACGAGTACAACCCAAGGTTGGAAGCGTGGCCTGCACTTGTCTTGTCCTTGAACTGGGTCATCCGGTTCAAGACACCCATCGGCGTGAGAGTTCCAAGAATCCACGCGAGCTCTGCGTGTTCTGGGACCTGGCTTTGAGCGTAGAGAAGAGAACGGTCAGGATCGACGCCGAGGGCTAGCAGAACCTTGGCGGCCTCGATCCGTGCCCTTTCCAGATCGACAGGGTCGTAGTCGATCGTCATTGCATGGAGATCGACAATGCAGTAGATAGCATCGTACTCGTCTTGGAGTTTGACCCAATTGCGGAACGCACCGAGGTAGTTCCCAAGATGGATACTTCCTGTCGGCTGCATGCCAGAGAATATTCGCTGCTTCGGATCGTTGCTCATCTTTGGCTCCTTGAACCCGATTCAGGACACGACGGTACTACCAAGCCAGCCTCATCACGTTCCTGTCCGCGATCAGAGGGACGTGTTGCCATCAGGCCTTGCAGCAGAAAACGGAGCGAGGCTTTGACCTTGGGGGCGAAATGCTCCATAATCAGTTGTTCATGAGAGAACGCATCGCCACAACCATCATTATTACATAGGCACACACGTCAATACCGACGTGTGTGCTGTCGAACCCTCCGGTCCCGGAGGGTTCTTTCGTTGGAGCACCACATGAACAATTCCGTTGAGATCTACGACACCACATTGCGCGATGGCATTCAGCAAGAGGGAATCTCGCTGACAGCCAGAGACAAGCTCAAGATCTGCTTGTTGCTCGACGAACTCGGTGTGGCTTACGTCGAAGGCGGCTGGCCTGGCGCCAACCCGAAGGAGGATGAGTTCTTCGCTCTTGCGAAGACAGATTTGGCTATGAGCCACGCAAGACTCGTTGCCTTCGGTGCTACCCGCAAGGCTGGGGTGACTGTCGCAGACGATGAACAGGTCGCTCGTTTGCTTGAGGCCGACACAGAGACGGTCTGTCTCGTGGGAAAATCTTGGGACTATCACGTTGAGCACGCTCTTCGGACAACCCTCGACGAGGCGGTCGCGATGGTCGGTGACACCGTTGCGTTCTTCCGCTCCCACGATCGAGAAGTGTTCTTTGACGCCGAACACTTCTTCGATGGATATCGCACGAACCCCGACTTCGCCGTCGCGATTCTCCAGGCCGCTCACGACGCTGGCGCCGCACGCCTTGTGATGTGTGATACCAACGGAGGGTTTCTTGCGCATCAGGTTCAAGAAATCGTCGGAGAAGTGACGGAGAAAGTCAGCGGCGGAACATTCGGTTGCCACTTCCACAACGATGGAGGGATGGCAGTCGGGAACTCCCTCGCTGCCGTCCAGACCGGCGTGTACCAGGTACAGGGTTGCATCAACGGATACGGAGAAAGAACAGGCAACGCGGACTTGTGCTCGGTCATACCAAACCTTTCCCTCAAGATGGGATACGAGACCATCCCGAGCGAGCGCATCGAGAAACTGACGAAGGTGTCGCGCCACATTGCAGACGTGGTCAACCTGACACTCGACCGCGGGCTTCCGTATGTCGGGGCGTCGGCGTTCACACACAAGGCTGGATTGCACACTTCGGCTCTGGCGCGAAAGTCCGATGCGTACGAACACCTCAACCCTTCGTCAGTTGGAAACGCAACTCGAGTTGTGGTGTCCGAACTAGCAGGACGGTCAACGATTCTGGCAAAGGCCAAGGCAACCGGTCTCGACCTCACTGGAGATGAAGCCCAAGTGGTGGTGGACCGAATAAAGGAACAGGAACACAACGGCTACCTGTACGAAAGTGCTGATGGCTCGTTCGAACTTCTTGCGCGTGAGGCAGCAGGGTGGGTGCAGGACTTCTACACCCTTGAATCGTATCGAGTGGTCGTGGAGCACCGTGACGACGAGGTCCTTGCAGAAGCAACGATCAAGATTCACGTCGACGGCGTTCGAATCGTGTCGACACGCGAAGGAGACGGGCCAGTGTCGGCACTTGATCGTGCATTGCGGGCTTCGCTTGTCAACCGGTATCCGGAGGTCGGAGGTATCAAACTCACGGACTACCGAGTCCGCGACCTCGACAGCTCAGACGGATCGAGTGCACGGGTCAGGGTCCTCACCGAGCACTCTGATGTGGACTCAACCTGGGGAAGTGTCGGTGTGCATACGAACATCATCGACGCCTCGTGGACTGCCGTCTCAGATGGTCTCTTGATCGGCCTCGTGCGTCATAGGGATCGCCTCGACAGCGAGCAGAGTTCCACCACGTAATCAGCGCCGCCTGTGCCTGCGCTTCCGTGTGGCGAGAGCAATCCGAATGCTCTCCTGCAGTCGGATGGGTTCTGTCGTGGTTGATCCGTTGTGGGGTCTGAGGACTATCGAGCGAGGAAAACAATCGCACTTTCTTAGTTTTCTTCTTTACATTTCTCCACAGGTATTATACTTTGTGAAAGGAATCACAAGAGACTTGTGTAAACATTCACAACGGGTTCCAGAACGAGAGGAAACAGAAAATGGTAAGCAGGCTCCGCACACTCGGGATTGTTGTTGCGGTATTTGGAGTTCTCTTCCTTGCTGGAGGCGGCTACGCCTTCATGCAGGTTCAAGCGGGCTACGACTCCCTACAGTCATTCAGCGAGGCACAGAATGTGACCTTGTCATACAACGACGATGGTCAGCTTGTAGATCGGGGCACCACTGAAGGCGCCGACGCGATCATGCACGTATTGACGGTCGACTGGAACTATCCGGTCAGCGACGCTGACTTCGATCCGAACGATCCACTTGTCAACACGGCATCCGAGTACATGTACCAGATGGCCACGATTGGCTACCACACCCTCCACGGCACTCAGACAGTCACGCTGGCTGCGGCAGTTGAGTACGACGGTGTGATATACGCAGCAGGACCACACGAAGTCGTGATCAACGAGGTTGGAAGCGACGAGCGGGTAGCAGCAGGCCTCGGTGGCTACTGGACCGACTTCGATCGCTCGCACCCACTTGAGGGCCCAGCACGCGGCCAGGCATGGTCCGGAACGGCTCACAGCCTGTTCGGTCAGCTCGGTGTCGGAACGGTGACGGCCTCCACGTTGCAGATCGGTCTTGGAGTCACAGCACTCCTCATCGGTCTTGGACTCACCTTCGGATTCATGGGACTCGGAATGGTCTGGGTTTCCAGAAGCAAGAGAGAGCTTGAGGTTCCGGGAACGGTTCCCGAGGCCTGGGTGCCTAAAGACTCAACCGTCTAGCAACCAGGTCCGCGACAGAGAAGAGGTCCCGCTTGCGGGGCCTCTTCTTCATGTGCACTCTTGGCCCTATGTGCTCGGCGGACCTCAGGACAGATCGTCCATGAGATCCCAGAGCGCGTCCACGTGCGCCTGTTCGGTTCGGGTCTGACCAATCGTCAGGCGAATAAAGGTGACTCCCCCAAGTTCCGAGGGGGTGACTGCAACCCTTCCGGAGTTGTTGAGGGCCTGTGCAAGAGAACGAGTGGCCTCGTTCCCATCTCGATGGGTGAAACACACCAGACCGAACGGGTGCGGAGCGAACAGTTCGAACCGGTCATCGGCTCCGATGCGGTTTGCAAGATCGCTTGCAAGTGCCACATGGTGCCGAATGAGCATCCTCAAGCCTTCAGCCCCGTAGCTACGAATCACCCACCACAACTTGAGCGCTCGGAACCGTCGACCGAGTGGAACATGCCAGTCCCTGTAGTCGATGACCGCCCCCGATTCCGTCGCCTCGTTCTTGAGATAAGCAGGCAGGATGCTCAGGGTTTCGATCAGCGGCTTTCTATCGGCAACCCAGAGAACGTTGCAGTCAAAGTTCACCATCATCCACTTGTGCGGGTTGAAGGTGTAGCTATCAACCCTGTCCACCCCTGCGATGTGGTGCCGGAATTCGGAACACACCATTGCATTGCCGGCATACGCTGCGTCCACGTGGTGCCAAAGGCCAAATTCCGCTGCAATGTCGGCGATCGAGCCAATCGGATCCACCGCCGTTGTGCCAGTCGTTCCAACAACCGAGACGACAGCAATCGGGTGCAGACCCGCAGCAATGTCCACTTCAACGGCAACTCTGAGGGCATCAGGATCCATTGCCCAATTGGAATCGACATCAATCAGACGGACGTGGCCGATTCCAGCAACCCTTGTCCCCTTCTCGACAGAGGAGTGGGCCTGATTCGATGCGTACACCACCATGTCCTCGATGCCTGAGTCTGCTTTCTTCCGGTCGCGAGCAATCACCAGCATCGAATGTGTCGAATCCGAAGCGCTCATCTGGATCACTCCTCCCCCGCGGCCCGTTGACTTCCACTGCTGAGGGAGATCCATCAAATCAACGAGCCAGTCGAGGACCTTCGATTCGATCTCCGTGGCGGCTGGAGACGTGGCCCACAGCATCCCTTGGACACCGAGACCAGCGGAAGCAAGCTCGGCGAGGATCGAGGGCCCAGACGTGTTTGCTGGGAAGTACGCAAACCAGTTCGGTGATTGCCAGTGGGTGATGCCTGGCATCACAACATCATCAAGATCTGAAAGGAGATCAGCAAAGGGCTCCCCATGTTCGGGGGCCGTGTCCGACAGCATTGCAGCTATGTCACCTGGCGCCACGGTGGACACCACAGGAAACTCGTCAGCATGCGCCAAGTAATTCGCAACCCAATCGACAACCGCATAGCCATACTCGCGAAACTCCTCAGCGCTCATGTGGCTTGGTGGCTGAGGTATTTGAGGTTCAGACATAGAGGTCAATTCCGCACCAAGGGAATTGACTGGCTCGTGCCGTTTCGTCTGACATGAGCAAGCAGGTCACGCATCATCGACGCGGTAGCTCCCCAGAGAATTCCTTCGTCAAATTCGAAAAACCAGAGTGAGTGACCGAACCACGGGCAAGTCGTCCAACGGGACTCGT
>JAQCAA010000137.1 GCA_027728645.1 Actinomycetota bacterium
GTTCTGGCACCTGCACCCCACGTTCAGTGTCTTTGGTAACGTTACCAAAGAAGTCACACGATGGAGAACCGGTGCGCCCGCTTGACGATGTGAGAATTGTTGCCGTTGAGCAATACGGCGCTGGACCATGGGCATCGCTCCACCTCGCTGATCTCGGAGCTGAGGTCATCAAGGTCGAAGATCCCTCAACGGGCGGCGACGTCGGCCGCTATGTTCCGCCGTTTGCGTCGGGTCAGGACAGCCTGTTCTTCCAAGCGTTCAACCGCAACAAGAAGAGCATCGCCCTCGACCTCACGAACGCTTCGGGTCGTGGCGTGTTCGAGGACCTCGTCGCCGCCTCGGATGCTGTCTTTTCGAACCTCAGGGGTGATGTGCCGAAGCGCCTGGGTCTCGTGTACGACGATCTCAAACACCTCAACGGTGCGATTGTGTGCTGTTCGCTCTCGGCATACGGGATGACAGGTCCCCGCTCGGCCGATCCTGGCTACGACTATGTCCTGCAAGGCTTGACAGGGTGGATGAGCCTGACGGGTGAGCCTGACAGTCCTCCAACCAAGACCGGCCTCTCCCTCGTCGACTACTCGGGTGGGTATGTCGCGGCGATCAGCTTGCTTGCGGGGATACACAGCGCCAGAAGGACCGGCATCGGCATGGATTGCGACGTCAGCCTCTTCGATACCGCGATATCGCTTCTCACGTACGTTGGCACCTGGACGCTGTCCGATGACGACTACAACCCGATCCGAACCAGCCACTCGGCGCATCCTTCAATCTTCCCGTTCCAGGCCTTCGAGACGGCGGATGGCTGGATCATGATTGCTTGTCCGAAGGAGAAGTTCTGGCAGCGCCTCCTCGAAGGCATGGAACTCGACATGGTTGCTTCCGACGAAAGATACGCAGGGTTCGCAAGACGTCTTGAGTTCCGCGAGGAGCTGACGCAGATCCTCGGTGACCGATTTCTTCAGCGAGGGACCAGGGAGTGGGTCGACCTCCTGCATCCGCTCGGCGTCCCATGCGGTCCGGTCAACGATGTGCGGGCGGCTCTCGACGATCCGCATGTTGCGGAGAGGGACCTCGTCATCGAGTACGAACAACCAGGTCTGGGTACCGTGCGCACGCCGCGCACAGCGGTGAACGTGGGGAAGGTCGGTCCTGAATCCCGGTCCGGCCCGGCTCTAGCTGAGAACAGTGAAGAGATCCTGCGGGACCTTCTTGGCTACTCGGATGACCGTGTCGAGAGCCTTAATCGAGAAGGTGCCTTCGGCACCTCCGAATGATCAGCGTCAGCGGTCGGCTCGATATTTCTCGATGAAGGCAGCGTCAAGTTCCCAACCGAGACCCGGTCCCGACGGAAGTGTGAACAGCCCGTCCTTGAGTTCCGGGCGGTTGGCAAGCATCTGCCAGAAGATCGGATCCCGCTCCTGATGGAATGCCTCGACGTAGGTCGAATGTGGCTGACTCGCAAGGAGGTGGGAGGCGAGTTGGGGCTCCTCGTGGTGACCAAGTTCGACGTTGAACAACATCGCAGTCGCTGCAACTCGTAGCCACTCGGTGGGTCCGCCACCCCACGAGCCGTCGAAGTTACACACGTCGATCGAACCCTCGGTCATCAGGTCTCGTGCACCTGCGTGGGAGATCTCGGACTGCCCTGCGGCGACTGGAACACCAGTCATCCTCATGTCACGCATGGCAAACCTGTCGTCCGGCCAGCGGCACGGCTCCTCGAACCATCGGAGGTCCACGAACTCGGAGGCAAGCTTTACGAACTGCACTGCTTCCCTGTACACATAACCTTGGTTCGCGTCGACGATGAACGTCCAACCGTCCGGCGCGGCATCGACTGCCCGCTTGAGCCGTCCGGCGTCGACCTCGGGGCTCCTCCCGCCGCTCTTGAACTTCATCCCGACCATGCCGTCGTTGAGGAATGCCTCGACTTCGTCTTCGATTGAGGGCATTCCCGGCTCCTCGTAGTAGCCGCCGATACCAATCATTGGGATCGCGTCCCGATAGCCACCCCACAGGCGGTACAGCGGTTGGTCCACGGCCTTGCCGATCGCATCCCACAGAGCAGTGTCGACGCACGCCATGGCCTGTACTGCGATGCGTCGGTCCCGCAGTTGATCTCGGGTGACCTTGTTCATGGTCTCCCAGTTGCGTTCGATGTTGAAGGCGTCCTGACCAAGGAGAGCCGGGGCGAGCTCGCGTTCGATGATCGTCAGAATCTCGGCCTGTTCGATGTCGGTGTCCGCGTTGTAGGCCTCCCCGATGATGCCGGCTGAGGTCTTGATCCGAGTCACGACGGTGCATCGATTCGGCATGTGGTAATACGACCCGCGATAGGTGCGATCCAATGCAACCCGCACGGGAATCGTCTCAATCGACTCGATCTTCATGTCGCTCATCGTCGCTCTCTTCGCTTTCTATGCATGGCTCGAAACGTTTCCAGCATGCTAGTCATTGTCTCGCGGCGTGGTCAACAGAACGGCGCTAGATCTGGTACTTCTTGACGACCGACTCGTTGACATCGATTCCGAGTCCTGGCTTCGTTGTGGGGATCGTCACCCAGCCGTCATGCTGCTCAAACGGCTCGTCAACGAGCTCGTGTTGCATCGGGTTCTCATCCGGCTTTAATTCGAACACGAGTGCGTTCTTTGAAATTGCCGTGACCGCAAGGCTCGCCGCTGTGTTGATGGCGCTGCTCCACGAATGGGCGTTGAACCACACCGACCGCTGCTCGGCGAGCCGCACGAGCTCGACGAATCCCGTGATGCCGTTGGATCGACCGGGATCGCATCCGACGATGTCGACGATGTCCTCGTCGAGGAGACGCTGGTAGGCACGAGTGTTCCACTCCCGCTCACCGGTTGCGATGAGCGTGTCGACCGTTGCTTTGAGCCGGCGGAAGCCGGTGATGTCATGCGGTTCGAGCGGTTCCTCGATCCAGCGAAGGCCGTACTCCTCGAATCCTCGAATCCGACGAATGGCCTCAGACACGTCCCAGCGGAGTGATTGTCCCCGATCGATCATGATGTCAGCGTCGGGCCCCACAGCGTCCCTGAGGCTTTTCACAAAGGCGATGTCGCGGTCGACGTTATTTCCGAGGTCGCCGGATCGCTCACTGAGGCCGACCTTGACGCCCTTGAACCCTGCCCGAACCATCTCGCCGTGCCTATCGGCTTCTGCCTGAATGTCTGACAACGTTGCGTGGGTCGCGGCGACTGCAGGGATCCTCTTGATTACAGGTCCGCCGAGCAGGTCAACCAGCGGTATTCCGAGGACTTTACCCTTGAGATCCCACAGAGCGATGTCGATGGCGCTGAGAGCAAACGCTGCAATCCCCTCGGGTCCGTACCACCAAGTTCTCTTCAAGATTGTCGACACAATCTCGCCGTTCCTGACAGGATCCTGACCGACGACGAGGTCGGCAAGACCGGTGATCAACGCCTCGGTGGCGCGGCATGCCTCAGGAAACCCAGACCCCGACATCGGGATGCACTCGCCCCAACCGACGACACCATCGGTCGTTTCGATCCGACAAAGGGTGAGGTACCTCGTGTTTCCCGCATCGTTGCTTTCGGGATAGGCAACGGATATCGGCGTGACGCTGGCGATCTTCGACATGGTCTTTTGTCTCCTCGGGGACGGTTGGTGAACGTGGCTGAGTGCTACCATAGTAACGATTCCAGTGACTGGTATGTCGAAGCCTCCATCACACGTCAACAAT
>JAQCAA010000021.1 GCA_027728645.1 Actinomycetota bacterium
AACACAGCCCGAGACCGTGTACCGACTTGGCAAGAAGGGTGTACCTAGGCTTCAGCGCAGGGGCAGAGGCGACATGCTCGTCCATGTCGAAGTAGCGGTTCCGACCGATCTGGACGTCGATGAAGAAGATCTTCTTCGGTCCTATGCCGATCTCCGAGGCGAAACGCCAGCCGCGAAGAAGCGTGGAATCTTCAAGCGATGAAGCACCGCCCTCACCTATTGGTCGATGCGGACTGGGATGGCGACTTCGTAGCGGTGGGTGAGCCGGCTGCCGCTCACCTTACGAAGGTACTTCGCTATCAAAAAGGCGAATTCGTGTCGTACACCGACGGTGCCGGCAGGCTCGGCGAAGGAATCTGGACCGGTGTCGGTGTTGAGCGCGGGTCAGAACAACTCGTGGATCGACCCTCAACGCTAACGATTGCGGTAGCGCCGCCCAGACCGAAGGACAGGCAGAGGTTCATTGTCAAAAACTCACAGGAACTTGGTGTGTCGAAGCTGGTTTGGCTGACGACCGATCTCTCGGAGGGCCGGGCGCCGTCCATTGCAAAGGCAGCCGCGTGGAGAAGTGCTGCTCTTGAACAGTCACGCGGCGCGTGGCTGACAGAGCTCGAAGGCCCTATTTCTCTCGGTGCGCTTTCGCATCCGATTCTCTGCGACGTGGACGGCGGATCGTTTCGTGACATCGTCAAGTCGCATCCGCTCACAATTGCGATCGGGCCTGAGGGTGGATGGTCGCCGGCCGAGATTGAGTCCTGCCAATCCACTGTTTCCATCGCATCGACAGTCCTTCGGACAGAGACTGCAGCTATGGTCGCTGCAACGATGGTCCTACACGGTGGCTGCGGAAGCGACACTATTGCACTCTCGGGTTGAGTCGCATAGACTTATCGACTAAGAGTATTCGAGCAAGCGCGCTCGGTAGTCCTCGGTAGTCAATATCGCCACATCGCGGAGGCACAGTGGAGTACAACGAGAAAGTTGGGGAGCGGCTTCGGTCGATCAGGCTTCAACGCGACATGTCTCTCCAGGATGTTCACAGGGCAACTGAGGGCGAATTCAAGGCCGCCGTTCTCGGTGCCTACGAACGTGGTGAGCGCTCCGTCTCACTTCCGCGCCTCCACCGGCTTGCAGCGTGCTACCACGTCCCAGTCAACCAACTCCTGCCAGAGGATGACAACATCCCGGTTCAAGGAGCGCCTTCGCAAGGCGTCACCATCGATTTGACTCGCCTGAACTCCATCGACGGCAACCTTGGCGAGGTCATTGACAGGTTTCTCAAGAAGATCCAAGTCCAGCGTCAGGACTTCAACGGCAAGGTCCTCACGATTCGAGGCACTGATGTTGCCATGCTCGCGGTGTTGCTCGATGTGGGTGACTCCGAGCTTGTAAAGCAGATCAAGCGAGAGAACTGAGCGAGTTCCGTTCCCAACGGAACCCTGTCGTACAGGGCTGTCCGGGATATACTCTTGCCACGCTCACCGAGCGCTTCTGCACGTACCACGAGACGGGAATCATAGGTTTTGACCTATCCGCCTGATACAGACTCACGGGTGCGCGTTCCGTCCAATCATTTGATGATCGAACTATTGGGCAATAGGGACGCGCATCTTAAACGCGTCGAAAATGCGTTCCCGAAGGCCCGCCTCGTCGCAAGAGGCAACGAGATTGATGTCTCGGGCTCAGGGAAAGAAGTCGAGATGGCTCACACCGTCATCCAAGAGTTACTTGTTTTGGTCCAGGAGGGTCAGTCCCTCGACGCCGACCGAGTTGACAGGGTTATCTCGATGGTGCTTTCTGACGTTCCAAAACCATCCGGTGTCTTCACTGATTCGATCGCCGTCGGACGAGGCAAAGTTGTAAGGGCCAAGACACACGGTCAGAAGAAGTATGTCGACTCGATCCGGGAGAACACGATGGTGTTCGGGATCGGCCCTGCTGGAACCGGCAAGACGTACCTCGCCATGGCGTGCGCCGTCGAGGCATTGGTCACCGGCGCTGTCCGCAGAATCATCCTGTCGAGACCAGCGGTGGAGGCTGGGGAACATCTTGGGTTCTTGCCAGGGGACCTTGCGGCAAAAGTGGATCCATACCTCAGACCGCTCTATGACGCCCTGTATGAAATGCTGGGCCCGGATGAAACAGCACGACTCATGGAAGCGCGTACAATCGAAATCGCACCACTTGCCTACATGCGTGGGCGAACCCTCAACGACGCCTTCGTCGTCCTTGATGAGGCGCAAAACACGAGCCCTGAACAGATGAAGATGTTCCTGACTCGACTCGGATTCAACTCCAAAATGATTGTCACAGGCGATGTGACCCAGATGGATCTCGCGACCGGCAGGCCGTCAGGCCTGACGATGATTCGCAAGGTTCTGCGCGGCGTAGACGGCGTCGGTTTCGTTGAACTCACGGGCGACGATGTCGTGCGGCATCGGATCGTGGCTGCGATCGTTGAAGCCTACGCCCGGTATGAAGCCGATCAGAGGAGCCGATCATGAGTGACTTTGTGAATCGGTACAGGACGTTTGTCGCGATGACAATATTGGCGATGACCGTTGTCGCTTCCTCTGCCATTTTGGTCTTCGGGTACGAGCGCGTCGTGGACATCCCTCCGTTGGTGGCCGTAGGCGAAGCTTCTCCCGAGAGGTTCGTTGCGACGAGCTCGACGTCTGAGATCGAAGACGAGGTCAAGACCGAGGAAGAACGCGCTCTCGCTGAGAGCACCGTCGAGGAGCCCTATAACATCAATCAGACACGATCTCAGAATGTCCTTACTGACATCAGCGTCTTCTTTATCGACCTCGAAGAGAGTGCATTCCTGCCGGTTCCCCCGACAACTACGACCACGATTCCCGACACCACGACGACGACCGGCGGCGATAGCACGACAACCTCGTCGACTTCTTCCACGACAACCCTGCCGCCGACGACGACCACGACGACCATCCCTAGGCGCCCAACTGTGGACCAGGTGGCTCGCTTAATGACGAACCATGCGATCCTCACCGAAGAAACGATCGCGCGATTTGTCATGCTGCACGAACGCGACCTCGACCGGGTGGCCGAGGGAGAAAGTTCGGTGTTCCCTGACATGAGGGACACGGCGGTCGGGTGGGCCACAAGCGAGTTGACCGCGGGCGTCAGGGACGCTGACCTCAACTCGGTCCAAACGAAGTACTTGTCTTCGGTGACTCGGCCTCCGATTTCGATCGTCGGCATTCCGGAAGCTGATGTGGCAGACACATCGACAGCGCTTGGATCTCTGGTTGCCAGACGGTTACAGGCGAACGAAGTCGTTGACGAGGTGCTTTACAACGCCAACAAGGAAGCCGCACGGCGGGCCGTTGAGCCGCAGTTCACGTCGTTCTCGCTCGGCGAGATCATTGCGCTAGAGGGAGAAACGCTGACCAAGGTGCAGGTTGCCGCGATTCAGGAACTGAAGCTGTTCGAGCCTGAAGTCCAGATTGGTGTGTCTCCATGGGCGATGGCCTTCGTGGCCGCCATCACGGTCCTCCTTTCGGCATTCCTGCTGTGGCGGATTGCGCCGAAATATCTGCAACGACCTCGGGACATGATCCTCCTTGCAATCGTCGTCGGGCTTGCCGCCGCTGCCTCGAGAGTGCCCGATCTTGTGCCGTCGGATGAACATGCCATCGGGTACATCATTCCAGCTGTCGCGATAGGCGTCATGGCAGCAATCCTGTTCGACCAACGCACAGCTTTGTTGATAGCCCTGCCGATGGCTGTGTTCACCGCAGTGGCGACCGGCGACATCGCCTACACCGTGTACGCAGGAATCGCAGCAGCCATCCCCGTCGCGTTCGTATCGAGCGTTTCCACAAGGTCCCAGCTGAGATTGTCGGTGCTTGGGTCGGCGGCCGTCGTTGCCCCGCTTGCCGCGGCCCTCGAGCTGCTGTTCGTTCCTGGCGCCACAACAGCGACAGCGTTTGAAGCGATTGGTTGGTCGCTAGCTGGTGCGATCGCAGGTGGTTTTATTGGGCAAGGCCTTGTGTCGTTCCTTGAAACAGCGTTTGGTGTTACGACGACGATGTCTCTCCTCGATCTTCTCGACAGGAATCACCCAGCACTTCAGGTCCTCGAGGAGAAGGCACCAGGCACGTTCAACCATTCAATGCTTGTTGGTTCACTTGCTGGTAGGGCTGCAAGAGCGATCGGCGCCGACCCATTGCTCGCCCAAGCCGCGGCGTGGTACCACGATCTTGGCAAGACCGAACACCCGCAGTACTTCGTCGAGAACCAGCTAGGGCATAACCCTCACGACGATCTGGACCCAGAGCGGTCAGTTGAAATCATCGGCCAGCATGTCGACGACGGGTTGGCGCTTGCACAGCAGTACCGGATCCCCGAAGACGTTGCCGACGGCATCAGGATGCATCACGGAACAAGTCTGATGCGCTATTTCTATCACAAGGCTTTGAAGCAGAATCCCGATGTCGACCCAGAACTCTTCCGTCACCACGGTGTGAAGCCGACTCGCAGGGAGATGGCAATTGTGATGATCTCAGACGCCACGGAGGCCGCAGCCCGGGCGTATGCGCAAGCCGAAGAACCAACCGAGGCAGGGCTCACGAAGCTCGTGGACTCGATTGTTGGTGAGAAACTTGAGGACGGTCAGTTTGAAGACTGCGCCCTTACGTTCGGCGAACTCACGGTGATCAAGTCTGAGATTGTCCGAGCGCTCTCGGCGTACTACCACGCAAGGGTCTTGTACCCAGATTTTCCATCGTCGGGTGCTGATCTCGGTTGATGAACGTCACTCTTGCCGGTGCGGACACGTTCGACACTGCCTCTCACGCCATAGACAGCCACGGATTGACGGAGTTTGTGTCGCTCATCCTCACCAGCGAAGGGCTGGAGTCAGACACGTCCGTCGCAATCGGTTTCATCGCTGATGACGACATCGCGGAGCTCAACATGCGGCACATGGGCAAGACTGGACCGACCGATGTGCTCTCATTCCCGATTGAGGACGCTGCCCCAGGGACACCGCCCCGAAGGAGTCAGAATGGACCGCCGGTCGACTTGGGCGATATATTCATATCAACCAATGTCGTCAAACAACATGCAGATGAATACGGCGTCGAGTTCTCGGACGAACTCCACCTCATGGTGTGCCACGGATTACTCCACCTGCTCGGTTGGAACCATGAAACCGAATTGGAAGCCGCGCTCATGGAACGGCACGAAGCCGAGCTCCTTGCGCTCGTCGGAAGGGTGCGTCGTTGACGATTGACGCTGGCCTATTCGCAGGCATTGCTGTTGCCGTGCTTCTTCTAGCGGTAGCTGCGGCGCTGCGCGCCGGGGGTGCAAGCCTTATTCGCATCGCACGGGCGGATGCTCTCAAAGCCGTGGCAGCAGACACCAAAGGCGCCGAGAGGGTCGCCAAGCTTCTTGAAGGACGCCCTCGACTCCAGCCTGCGCTCGGCACGTCGATCACGTTCCTCATAGTGCTCGCCGTTATTCCTCTCACATGGGCGATCACAGACATCGTCGGTGGTTGGGCCCTCGGGCTCGCTCTTCTGGCTATGGCTGTGGTTCTCCTCGCCGTCGTCGACATTCTCCCTCGCAGACTCGGAAGGCTCCGATCTGAGACGCTCGCCTACAGACTCGCCACGCCACTCACTCTTGCCGTCACACTTGGTGAAGCTGCGGGCGACTTGATCGTCGAGTTTGATGAGAACGACACGACCGAGAATCAGCAGGCGGCCGATGCGGAGGAGCGGGAGCTCATCATGTCGATCCTCGAGTTTGCAGACACCATTGTTCGAGAAGTAATGGTTCCCCGAACCGACATGGTCACCATTGCGGGGTCTGCCTCAACAGACGATGCGGTCGACCTTGTGCTCTCATCCGGCCGTTCGAGAATACCTGTCACCGGCGACGGGCTCGATCACGTGGTTGGGGTCCTTTACTCGCGCGACCTGCTCGAACTGTTCGACAGGGAGGCGTCACCGCGGCGAACCGACCAGATCAGCCACGAGCCCTACTTCGTTCCCGAGACGAAACAGATCTCTGAGTTGCTCCGCGAAATGCAGGCAAAGCAGCAGCACATGGCAATCGTTGTTGATGAGTTCGGCGGTACAGCCGGGATCGTTACGATCGAAGATTTGGTCGAGGAGATCGTCGGCGAAATCGTGGATGAGTATGACGAAGAGGAGCCCATGGTTGTTGAGCTCGACGGCGAGTATCTCGTGGACGCCCGTCTCGGGGTAGACGATCTCGCAGCGATTCTGGGGATGGACCTGCCGTCCGATGAGTGGGACACGGTGGGGGGCCTTGTGCTTGAGCTAGCTGGCAGGGTTCCTGAGGAGGGGGAGTCGTTTGACCATGACGGCCTCATCTTCACTCCGGTCTCAGTGCAGGGGCGTCGGGTTGCCAAGGTCAAGGTGAGCCGTTTGTGACACAATTTGAAACCAGGTCGGGATTCGTCTCGATCGTCGGGAGACCGAACGTTGGCAAATCGACGCTGGTGAATGCAATGGTTGGCGAGAAGATTGCGATTACTTCTCCTCGCCCACAGACGACGCGCAACACGATCCGCGGGGTACTCACACTGCCAGACAGGGGATCGCAAATGGTCCTTGTGGACACGCCAGGAATCCACAAGCCGCAGACCGCCCTCGGTGACCGGCTCAACAGGCTGGTCTATGGATCTCTCGCTGAAGCGGACTGCGTGCTGTTTGTGCTCGATGCAACCCAGCCAATCGGTCCGGGCGACAAACTCATCGCCGAGCGTCTCCTCCAGGCCGGTACACCCGTGGTAGTTGCACTCAACAAGGTCGACCGAGCAAAGCGTGAACACATCGGCGACCATCTGCGGATTGCTGGTGAGTGGGATTTCGACGCCTATGTCCCGATCTCTGCCCTCAAGCGGGATGGGATCGAGATAGTGATCGAGGAGGTCGACTCCAGACTCAAGGCTGGCCCATTCTTCTTCCCAGAGGATGCCGTGACGGACCAGCCGGACAGCTTGCTTGTGGCTGAACTCATCCGCGAGAAGTACTTGTCACGGCTCCACGAGGAACTTCCGCACTCCCTTGCTGTGATGGTGACCGAGATGGAGCAGAAAGGCAACGGGGTGCTGCACATCAGTGCAACCGCGTATGTGGAACGGGACTCTCAAAAAGGCATGGTCATCGGCAAAGGCGGGACGATGGTGCGCGATGTCGGGAAAGCAGCCAGATACGACCTTGAGCGACTGTTCGGATCCAAAGTGTTCCTTGACCTGAATGTCAAGGTAGAGAAGGATTGGCAGAGAACCGATGAGATGCTTGACCGCCTCGGGTTTTGATCAGAGGATGATTCGAATCCCGACGAACCGACGAACCGACGAACCGATGCGGCGATGATCCGAATCCCCATAACCGAGGAACCGAAGGAAGACGATTACGGATTACGGATCGGAAAGTCGACTGCCGATCTGATGGCTGAAAGCTGAAAGCTTCTACCCCACATGACAAGAAGGATGAATCACAATGAGACTTTCTGACGACGAGCGCACAGCATTCCTTGCGAAGTATCCCGAGTGGGTTCTGGATGGGGAGTCGATTCATCGGACCTTCGTGTTTGGAGATTTTCCTGAAGCCATTGCATTTGTGACGGAATGTGCGTTCGCCGCCGAGGCAGCGGATCACCATCCAGACATCGATATCCGGTGGAACAAGGTGACCATGACACTCAGCACGCATTCCGAAAACGCGCTCACCGCCAAGGACACGGCTCTCGCTTCCAGCTTCGACGCCATAGCGAAGGCGACGTAGACGTCGACTCCGATGTCCGAACCCCGAAGAACCATTCGGAGCAGCTGTCACCAGATCGGTAGCTTGCATCTCGCCGACTCGCCGGTGCCCCCCACCCTCCTGGCTCGCAAGGCTCGCCCGTCCTCCCTCAAGGGAGGACCGAAGAGGAGCGGGGTAGGGCGTGGTCGTCTCCGAAGACTGAGAGCTGAGAGCTGAGAGCTGAGAGCTGTCCAAACCGGTAGGCGGTGAACGCCTCGCTAATCCGTCTTCCTCGATCCGCAATCTCCTACCCTCTCGGTGTGGCTCTTCGTACCGACCAGGGGATTGTTCTTCGCGGGTATCCGTTCGGAGAATCCGATCGCGTTGTCGTTCTGCTCAGCCCGAATCACGGCAAATTGCGTACGGTTGCCAAGGGTGTTCGCAAGACCAAAAGTCGGTTTGGTGGCCGCCTCGAACCAATGACGCATGTCGACATTGTCCTGTACGAGGGCCGGAACCTGGACACGATCACCCAGGTCTCAGTTATCAACGGGTTTCCAAATGTAAGGAACGATCTTGATCGAGTGCTCGCCGCAGGCACGATGATTGAGGTCGTGGACGCAGTCGTCCAGGAGGACGATCCGTCACACCGGATGTTTCTCCTTCTCCAACGGGGATTGACGGTTCTCGACCACCAACAGCCGCACCCCGATCTTGTGACGGCGTTCCTCATCAAGGCTGCCGAGATTGTCGGTGTTGAACCTGCCTTTGGTTCATGTTCTGGGTGTGGGACGACCGAAGGACTTTCGAGGTTCAATTTTGCAGCAGGCGGCTCCGTCTGTGAGCAGTGCAAGACTCCAGGTTCGTATGCGCTTCGGCCAGGAGTGGTTGAATATCTTGCTCGGGTCAAGGCGTCAGACATGTCACAGTTGCCGGATGCGGACCCTTCCATGTCGAACGAAGCGCTAGGTATCACGAAGCGGTTCATCGAGTACCACCTTGAACGACGGATTGAGACGCTTGCGGTCCCGAATGCCTGAGAAGGAGTCCTCAGATCTTGGTTCGCCAGGTCGAAGTTCGGACGCTCCGCCCGTTCATGTCGGCATCATCATGGACGGGAACGGTCGGTGGGCCAACGCAAGGGGATTGCACCGCACCCAGGGACACGCAAATGGCGAGCCGGCACTTTTCGACGTCGTCCACGGTGCGCTCGAACTTGGGATCAAGTGGTTGACGGTTTACACGTTTTCTACCGAGAACTGGGCGCGGGACGAGTACGAGGTCGAGTTCTTGATGCAGTTCAATGTCGACCTTCTTGAGCGGAGAAGGGACGAACTCAACGATCTTGGCGTCCGCGTTCTGTTCTCAGGTGACCGCACCGATCCAAGGATTCCTCCGGTTCTTCTCGACCGTATGCGATCAGCAGAAGCTCTCACCGCAGACAACACCGAGATGTCGATGGTGTTCGCCTTCAACTACGGAGGTCGATCGGAGGTCGTCGACGCTGTCAGACAGATTGCCAAGGACGTCGCCTCTGGCACTCTCACTCCGGAGTCGATCGACGAAGCAATGATTGAGTCTCGCTTGTACATCCCGGACATGCCAGATCCCGACCTAGTGATTCGGACAAGCGGTGAACAGAGGACTTCCAACTTTCTGCTCTGGCAGGCGGCGTACTCCGAGTACGTATTCACCCCTGTTCTGTGGCCAGATTTTGACCGCAAAGAGCTTGCGCGGTGCGTCGCCGAGTACCAGAACAGGGAGCGACGGTTTGGTGGGGCCGAGGATGAGTCCTTGACCGAGGGCGACGGGTAGCATCCGACCACTCGGCAGCCAGCCGAGCAACGATCAGGGGACCGCCATGCCAGCCGATTTCGACACCATTGTCAGCCTTGCTAAGAAGCGGGGATTCGTCTTTCAATCCTCCGAGATATATGGCGGGCTCAGGAGTGCATACGACTACGGGCCACTCGGCGTCGAACTGCTGCGAAACGTCAAAGAACAGTGGTGGCGTTCGATGGTCCAGATGCGGGATGATGTCGTCGGCCTGGACTCAGCCATCCTGCAGTCGCCAGAGGTGTGGATTGCGTCTGGTCACGTTGCATCCTTTTCCGATCCACTCGTGGAGTGCAGGGAGTGCAACGCCCGCCACCGTCTCGACAAGCTGAAGGATCCCAACAAGTGCCCGACGTGTGGCAACTCCGGGACCTTCACGGAGCCTAAAGAGTTCAACCTCATGTTCAAGACGCACATGGGCCCCGTGGAGTCGAGCGACAACGCTGTGTACCTGCGTCCTGAGACAGCCCAGGGCATCTTCATCAACTTTGAGAACGTGCGGCGAACAGCGCGGATGAAGCTTCCGTTCGGAATTGCTCAGATCGGCAAGTCCTTCCGAAATGAGATCACCCCTGGCCAGTTTGTCTTTCGAACTCGGGAGTTCGAACAGATGGAGATGGAGTACTTCTGCCACCCGAATGACGCGGCAGACAAGTTCCAGGAATGGGTGGAGATCAGGCACGCTTGGTACATGGATCTTGGCATGACAGCCGACAACCTCCGTCTGCGCGAACATGATGCAGCGGAACTTGCTCATTACGCAGCCGACACCTATGACGTTGAGTATCTGTTCCCGTGGGGTTGGGATGAACTCGAAGGAATCGCAAACCGAACCGACTTTGACCTCAAAGCGCACATCGAGCGTTCGGGCGAAGACCTGAGGTACTTCGACCAGGAAGCTGATGAACACCTGGTGCCGTATGTGATCGAGCCGGCAGCGGGTGCGACAAGGACTACGTTTGCGTTCCTGATCGACGCCTACACCGAGGAGGAGGTCAACGGGGAGAGCCGTGTTGTTCTCAAGCTCGATCCCCGACTTGCGCCTGTGAAGGTTGCAGTGCTCCCCCTTTCGAAGAAGCCAGATCTTGTCGAAACAACGATGAAGGTTGCCGATTCAATTCGCGGAAGGTGGCCGATTGAGATCGATGTCACGCAGAGCATCGGGCGTCGGTATCGCAGACAGGACGAGATAGGGACGCCATTTTGTGTCACGGTTGACTTCGATTCGCTCGACGATGGTCAGGTCACCGTTCGGGACCGCGACACGATGGTTCAGGACCGCATTTCGATCGAACGGCTTGAGGACTACCTGACAGACCGCTTGCCTCGGTAGGTTCCTGATTCTCGGGCCTCGGCGGCGGGTGGCTCGTCGCTGGCACCGGTGACTGAGATTGTTGGGCGGTATACAGTCTGCACATGGCCTATGCAAGAGACGACATCGACCTTGTCAGAGACAAGACGGACTTGGTCGACCTCGCGTCCGAGATCACAAAGATCAAGCGGTCCGGCCGATCCACAATGGCCGTGTGCCCATTCCATTCTGAGAAGACTCCTTCCCTGTCCATAGACGGAGCTCGCGGGCTGTACCACTGCTTTGGGTGTGGAAAGAGTGGCGATGTGTACCGATGGGTTCAGGAAACTCAGACGGTGGACTTCGCCGGTGCGGTCGAGTTTCTCGCGCGGAGAGCCGGTGTCACGCTCAAGGTCGATCCTGACGCAGCAAAGCGTCGCGACCGGAGGGGGCGGTTGGTTGAGGCGACGGAGGTCGCTGTCGCCTTTTACTCAGCTCGGCTTAAGACGGCTCCCGATGCGGCTTCTGCTCGAAGTTATCTGCGAGGCCGTGGTTACGACGGCGATGTCGTAGACACATTCGGCATCGGCTATTCGCCTGACGAGTGGGACCAGCTTGTCACACATCTCAGAGACAGCGGTGTGCGAGACGATGTCATGATCGAGGCTGGTCTGGCACAGAAGAGCAGAACCGGCAGCCTGATCGACCGCTTCCGTGGGAGGGTGATGTTTCCCATCCACGATCTTCGAGGAGATCCTGTTGGGTTCGGGGCAAGGATTCTTGACGGCGACGGACCGAAGTATCTCAATAGCGCAGAGTCCCCGATCTATCACAAGTCGCGTCTGCTGTATGGCCTGAACCTGTCCAAGTCCGAGATTGTGAGACGCGGAGAATCCGTTGTTGTTGAGGGGTACACCGATGTGATCGCCATGCACCTTGGCGGCCTCCCCATTGCAGTAGCCACTTGTGGGACGGCGCTCGTCGAAGGCCACCTCGACCTGCTTCGACGATTCTCAGAAAAGGTCGTTCTGGCTTTCGATGCCGATGAGGCAGGTGTCGGTGCAGCACTACGGGGCTTCGAAAAATCTGTCCCTGGCGATCTTGACCTACGTGTCGCCACGCTTCCAGAGGGCAAGGATCCAGCCGACGTTGTGGCAGACGGGGGAGTGGAAGCTCTCGACGAGGCCATCAAGGCATCGATTCCCCTACTTCAGTTCAGGATCGACAGCGAACTTGCGCAGTACGACCTGCGTGAACCCGAGGCGCGGACACGCGCCGTGCGCGCCGTCGCGGCGGTGATTGCTCTCCACCCGGACCCTGTGGCTAGGCATGAGTATGCGGTGATGGTGAGCCGCAAGACCGGTGTTGAGACTCGCCTCATTGAACAGGCGATGCGGACCACACCGAGCTCAAAGCCAGACCCGCGCTTCGGCGAAGCGGTACCACCCCCGTCAGATCCCAATGACGCCCCGCCCTTGGTGCGCACTGCTACCTATGCGACTGAAATCGAGCTGCTCCGCGCACTGCTGGCGAATGACGAGAGGCTTGTCGACCTTGAAATCGGGCCGGATCTCTTCGTCAACACAGAGACGCTTGCGGCGTATACGAAGGTTCGCGACCTTCTCCAAGGTATCCCTCCTGGCCAACCACCCAACCTCGGAGCAGCATTCGGCTCAGATGACTCGCCGATCGCCGCGGTACTTCGCAGAGTCGCCCTTGATGAGACACCTGTTGCCGATCCGGTGGAGCTTGTCGCGTGGCTGAAGGTGTCAGGCATCGAAGTTGAGATCGCGCAGATTCGCGCATCTCTCCAGATGATCGACAAAAACGCCGATGAACAGGGGTATTCGGAACTTTGGTCCCGCCTGATAGCGTTGGAACAGAGTCGTAGATCGCTGAGGAGCACAGAATGACAGAAGTCGTCGCAGAACTCGTTGCGGGAGTCGTCCAAGAACTCGCTGTTCGCGGGCGCCAGCGCGGGTTTCTCATGATTGGTGAAATCCAACAGGAACTCGAGGATGCACAGGCCCCTGCTGATTCGTTTGAGAAGGCGTTCATCGATCTTAAGGACCTCAAGATCGACATCCGCGAGCAGTCCGAAGACGCTCTGTTTGACACAGCAATGACGGGCGATGAACTCGTTCACGTGTCTGACTCCGTGCGGATGTATCTCCAAGAAATTGGCCGTTTCCCGCTTCTGGATGCACAGCAGGAGGTCGAGCTCGCCATGCAGATCGAGGCAGGGGTCAAAGCAGCGCAGCAGCTAGAGCTTGGCGTTGCCCTTGATGCCGCGGCAACCATCCTCCTTCGGCGACAGGCAAGAAATGCGGAACGAGCAAAGTCTCGACTCACAGAGTCAAACCTCAGACTGGTCGTTTCGATCGCAAAGAAGTACGTCGGGCGAGGACTCAGCCTTCTCGACCTCATTCAAGAAGGCAACGTTGGACTGATGCGTGCCGTTGAGAAGTTCGACTACCGAAAGGGATTCAAATTCTCGACATATGCCACTTGGTGGATTCGCCAAGCGGTCACGAGAGCTCTTGCCGATCAGGGCCGGACAATCCGTGTACCGGTCCACATGGTTGAGACGATCAACAAGCTTGCGATGGCCCACCGGCTCTTGAATCAGGACCTCGGTCGTGAGCCGACCATCGAAGAGATCGCCTCCGAACTCGACATCGAGTCTGGCAAGGTCACAGAATTGCGGAGGATTGCTCAGGATCCTGTTTCGCTTGAAACGCCGCTTGGCGAGGAAGACGATGCAACGCTTGGGGATATCGTGGCAGATCTTGGTGCCGATATCCCTGTCGAGGAGGCTGCCTTCAAGCTTCTTCAGGAGTACCTACTCCTCGCGCTTGAGTCGTTGAACGAACGAGAGCGCCAGGTGCTCGTGATGCGTTTTGGTCTCGACGATGGAAGGGTCCGGACGCTCGAAGAGGTTGGCAATCACTTCGAGGTCACGAGGGAGCGCATCCGTCAAATAGAGAACAAGGCTCTTGCCAAGCTGCGCCAACCGGCAAAAGCGAAGCAGCTTGACGGCTACTTGGAGTCTGGCTGACCCTGCGCTGTCTTTGTCCGCAAGGCTCCAGCCGCCTTCACAAGTCCGTCGCCAACCATTCCCCTGGTATTGCGTGTGGTGCGTTCTGCGGCTTCGGTTGCCTTCTTGACTGAGTCCTTCGACCGAAATTTGGCTCCCGCTGCGACGAGCTGTTCGTAGCGCTTTGTCCCGGCTTTGGCGCCAAGGATGTATCCGACGGCGAGTCCGATGACGATTCCCATTCTGAATTTCATGGTCCGATTCTCCCACACACGATGGAGTCTGCCGCCAGCCCTGTGTCCATGCACGAGCCACGTCAGGTCGATAGATGTCATATCGGTTGAGGGTGCACATTGGTAACCTCAGCGCCGTTCACCAGCCGGTGAACTGTTTTCCGGGGTAGCTCAGTTGGCAGAGCAGCGGACTGTTAATCCGCTTGTCGTGGGTTCAAGTCCCACCCCCGGAGCCATACACAGCGTGGGTTGTGGCTGTTCTTGCCCAGCGCCGGGGGTGCCTTGGTCCACTGTTGGTCCATTCTCGCTCACGCTGCGCCCCGATACTTGTCATCCATGCGTGCTGCGAGTTCGACCATGTCAGAGCGACCGTCGTACCAGGCACGGACGGTGTGACGGTCGCTCAGAACCAACTCTGGTTCGTCGGCGGCGGTCGGGAGGATGCTGCGATTGTCTCTCGCTTCGACACGGAGACAAGCGCTCTGGTCGAGTCGATTCTTGTCGAAGATCGCGGTACTTGGCGGAACACCCGAATGCCGGGGACGCGAGCATTGATCGGTGTTGGCGACACGTTGTGGCTCGCTAGCGGTCACTTGGTGTCGATCGACCTCGCCACGGGGCGCATCGACGAGAGTCACGGCACCCAATCCGACCAGGTGACCATCTGGGAAAGGAACGCATACTGGTGCACCCATGACTGCAGGAGGGTGCGGAAGCCCTCTTGATGTTCTTCGTCCAGTACCTTGAACCGTGCCTGAGCGTTTCCAAGGGCCGTATTGATGGTGGCGGACAGAGACGCTGCCTTGGCTCCTTGGTTCCTCCCCGTGGCAATCGGGTTGATGGGATCCGCCAGTCCTGGTATCGATTCCTATCATTTGCGAGATCCAAACCGGTGTGATGTTTCTTCTTCGGTCTGTCCGGCATGCCGTTCTCGGTATCTTTCAGGGTGTCTACGATCAATTAGTCCGCGCAACCAAATGTCGCCGAAAGCGGAGCGGCACTTAGTCGGTGCTACTACGTATTATAGGAGTAGCACTGACGCGGAGACGCATCCGAGCAAATGGGCATGCACTGGACCGATGTGAAGTCGGAATTGGCGGTCCGAAGGAATTACAGGTTGCAGATGAAGAGTTCGCCGAACGAATCCCGAAAGAGAATCTTGGTGGCGGCTTCCGTTGGTTTGGCGGTTCTGGCCGTCATTGCACTTGTGGCGTTTGGGGACAAGTCTTCGCCGCGGGATCCAATGACAGGTGAGAGTGAATTCGACATCCCAGTGCAGGACCCCACCCTTGTCGCTGAAGTTACTGCTAATGCTCAAGACGGATTCATAGGTCCGCAAATTCTCGAAGCGTTCTACGGTGACGACTATCTGGATGCCGACATCTTCTCCGAAGGCGACGAGTTTCAGCTTAGAGTCTTTGATGAGATAGGCCCACAGCTTTCACCTTCAGCTAACCTAGGGGTTATGCTTTCAGTTGCAGGCCTTGAGGGGCGACACGCCGACTCGTTTATGGCGGGCGTAAAGGCCTATCTCGACAACAACGATATGAGTACCCCCGGCGCTATGGAAAACTTCCTTGTCTGGCAGTACTCAGAGGCGTTCGGCAAGCAGCAAGAGTTCCGAGCCGAGCAATCCTTCATTGGTGCGTTTGGTGAGACTATTTCCCAGCCTCTTCGTGGCACATCCCGCGCCTTCACCAATGTGTGGTCTAATATTGCATCCCCGCAGGATGCTTGGTCTAACCAGTTCCTTTCCCCCGGTCAGAATGTGGCACTTTCAGCGGGGCAGGACCCCGGAACCTCAGGCTACACCCAGATGTCCGGCACTTTCGACGGGTGGTGGAACTTTGTTGGCAACCCTGTCTCTTGGGCGGCCTCCATGTCGTGAGTCTGCGTCGTTCGTCGAGTGAGAAATGATCGAAGGAGACTGACATGCGGATTGCGGATCGGATGAGTCGGTTGGGTACCGAGACTGCGTTTGCTGTGTCTGGCGAAGCCTCGGTGTTCGCCGCTGAGGGAAACGATGTATTCCCGTTCCATCTCGGCGACTTGGACCTCGCAACACCCTCGACGGTTGTTGACGGTGCCATGAAGGCGCTCCGAGACGGAAAGACTGGATACGCTCCGACCGCTGGTATTCCACAGCTTCGTGAAGTTTTGGCCGCCGATGTCTCTGCAAGCCACGGCGTCGACTACACGCTTGACAATGTGGTTGTCCAGCCAGGGGGAAAGCCCACAATCGGTAAGTTCTTCATGACGTTGTTGAATCCCGGCGAGGAGGTTCTGTATCCGAATCCCGGGTATCCGATTTATGAGTCTCAGATAGCGTTCAATGGAGGAATACCTGTGCCGTACGGGTACGTCGAGGGCGATGACGACTTCGAGATTGACTTCGAGTCCCTTGAGCGCGCCCTCAGCGACAAGACGAGATTGCTGGTTCTGAACGATCTCCAGAATCCGACAGGCGCCGAGAGCACGGTCGCAGAACATGAGCGGCTGGCAGATATCGTCCGACGCCACGATCTTCATGTACTCGTCGACGAGGCCTATTTTGCAATGCGGTACTCAGGCACAAGTACGTCGTTCGTCTCTCAGCCAGGCATGGCTGAGAGATCGGTCATTCTCTACACCTTCTCCAAGAAGTTCGCGATGACGGGGTGGCGGCTCGGGGCGTCGATAGGACCCAAGGAAATTGTCGACCTGATCGCAAAGATCAACGTCAACGATGAGTCGTGTGCCAACCATTTCGTTCAATACGGCGGAGTCGCCGGACTTGTTGGCGACCAGACAGAGGTACACGGCATTGTTGATGAGCTGCGGCGGCGCCGCGATGCTGCGGTCGCTGGTCTGAACGCAATCGAGGGCGTCTCATGCTTCACTCCGAATGCGACGTTCTACGTCTATCCGAATGTCACCGAAGTGATGAGCAGGACGGGACTGAACGACTACGAGGTATTCCGCAAGGCGGCTCTCCACGCAACAGGCGTGTCCTTCACAACCAGACTTCACTTTGGGGGAGCGCTGCCGGATGAAACAGACCGCCACATCCGATTCGCGTACTCGGGAATCGGTGTTGACCGGATCGAGGAGGGAATCTCCCTCTTCAAGGAGTTCTGCGAGAGCTGACCGAGTGCTACGGGCCATCGGCGCGAATTCTCGAGATCGGGGCCGGAGGACACAGCCGCTTATAATCGCATGATGGATCGATCCTTCCGTCCAATCGCTTTCGCGCTCGGAGCACTCGGCGTGTTTGCAGTGTTGTTTGTCATCGGCGGTGCGACGGGGTGGTGGTCGGCAGCTGAAAACGAGCAGGGGATCGGAGAGATTTCTCGCTGGTGCGAGCGAGTCGGTGGCGGCATGCTCCGTGAACCGATCAACACGCTCGGGAATCTTGGCTTCGTCGTTTCTGGTCTGGCCATGTTCGTGGTTCTTGCTCGCGATACCCGCGAAGCGAAGCCTCTGACAAACCGCTTCATCGGAAACCAACCGATAGCGCTGCTCTACGCCTCAACTGCCGTGTTTCTTGGTCCCGGATCGATGGTCATGCACGGGAGCCACACCTTCTTCGGTGCATGGATCGACAACTTGTCGATGGTCGCCTACATCTTGATCCCGTGGGTGTTCAACCTCGCCATCCTCGGGCGATGGAGGGACCGAGCCTTCTTCTGGGTGTACGGGTCGGTTCTCGGGCTATATGCAGTCGCGTACTGGGTCTTTGGGAGCGACCTCGGGATAGGGCTTGATCTCTTTGGTGTGTCGATTGCCCTCTGGATCATCTCTGAAATCATCTACCGGCATTGGTCAGGCGGGCTCAGATGGTGGTCAGGACTCATCGGATTCGCCATCGCCTTTACATTCGAGATTACTCCGGCCGACATGATCGAGGACCCAGCCAGTTATTGGTGGGTCGTCCTTTTCTGGCTACCTGCTCTGCTCTCGACCTCACCACCGACCACACGAAGGACATACACGCCTTGGTTTTGGGCGGGGCTTGTCTCGTTCCTCGTGGCATATGCCATCTGGACCACAGGGACGGACGAACACAGCTGGTGCCGTCCCGAGTCGTTCATCCAGGCCCACGCAATCTGGCACCTGCTCACTGCGGTCTCGACGTGGTGCTTCTTCAAGTTCTTGAGGACTGACAGGAATCTGGCGAGCGAATCCAGGGACGATCGCGATGCCTCGGACGAAAGCCCAAAACAGATCAAGACGCGTCCGGCTCGACGACGATGACTGGCCGGTCAGGTCCGGAAGGCGCACATCCTGAGAAATGAATATACCGTGTTGAGCAGAGTTGAAGGGAAGGTTGGACAGTGAGCGCGAGCCGTTGGGTTGTGAGCTTCGCTGAAGCGGATGAGTCTCAGCGGTATTTGCTAGGGGGCAAGGGCGCAGGTCTGGCAGCTATGACGCAGCTCGGGCTTCCTGTCCCACCGGGCTTCATCATCACGACGGATGCATGCCGGGCCTTCTATGACAGCGGTGGACTTGTGTCCGAGGATGTCTGGTCACTGGTAAAAGAGGCACTGGCTCGGCTTGAGGCTACGACAGGAAAGCGCCTTGGCGACGCTAGCGATCCGTTGCTTTTGTCGGTTCGTTCGGGCGGGCCCGTATCGATGCCTGGGATGATGGACACGATCCTGGACCTTGGAATGAACAAAGACACGGTTGGCGGTCTGGCTGTCCTTTCCGGTGATGAGGAATTTGCATGGGATGCGTACCGGCGGTTTGTGCAGATGTATGCCGATGTTGTGCTCGGCGTGGACTCAGTGGCGCTGCATGCGGTCACGAGGGTCAATGAATCGGAAGGCGGGTCGACTCTCGATGCGAGAGATGCTGTTGCGTCGCTGCTGGAGATTGTTGATCGCAAGTCGCGACAGCCGATACCCCATGATCCTCGCGAGCAGCTCCGGCATTCGGTGACAGCGGTCTTCAAGTCGTGGATGAATCGCCGAGCAGTGGACTACCGGAAGGCGGAGGGCATCCCCGATGACCTCTATACCGCGGTCAATGTGCAGGCGATGGTCTTTGGAAACACAGGGGGATCCTCAGGAACGGGTGTGGTGTTCACGAGAGACCCAACGTCGGGGGAGCCGGCTCTATGGGGTGAGTACCTTCCGAATGCCCAAGGGGAAGACATCGTTGCTGGGTTGAGAACACCATTACCCGTATCTGCGCTCGCCGAACAGCAACCTGATGTTTTCGCCCAGCTAGAAGCTGCGGCGAGGCTTGTCGAGCGGTACAACAAGGACATGCAGGACATGGAGTTCACCGTTGAAGACGGGAAGCTGTGGATGCTCCAGACCAGACGAGGAAAGCGAGCGGGTCGAAGTGCCGTTCGCTGTGCAGTTGACATGGCAAATGAGGGGCTGATCAGTCGGGAGGAAGCGGTGGCGCGGGTCGCCCCGAGCGAACTCGACGAACTCCTTCACCCCGTCGTCGAGCCACGGCCGACCGACACGGTGTTCGTAACCGGGCTGGCTGCGTCGCCGGGGGGTGCGTCAGGCATCGTTGCGCTTACAGCCGACGACGCAGAGAGGCTTGCTGAGGCTGGCCATGATGTGGTGCTCGTGCGGGACGAAACCAGCCCCGACGATTTTCACGGGATGGTGGTATCGAAGGCAATGGTTACAGCCCGCGGCGGAATGACATCCCATGCGGCGGTCGTAGCCAGAGGGATGGGGATGTGCTGTGTTGTTGGTTGCAGGGACCTCGCGATCGACGACGGTGCCGAAACCATCACCTCGCCGGTAGGGGAGATCAGAGCGGGCGACGCTGTGACCGTCGACGGGACGACCGGCCGGGTCTATCTGGGGACGGTGCCGACCATCGAAGCAAAACAGGATGAGTACTTCGACAAATTCCTGGGCATCGCATCCGAGATGGGAGGGCTCAGTGTGTGGGCGAATGCAGACACGCCGCAGGACGCACGTGTAGCCCTGGCGTTCGGCGCAGAAGGTATCGGCCTCTGCCGCACTGAACACATGTTCTTCCAACCGGGAAGAATCGAGGCGGTTCGGGCGATGATCATGGCGTCTGATGACGCGTCGCGAGCAGATGCTCTTTCGACGATTGAGCCATTTCAGACTGAGGACTTTGCGGAGATATTCACGGCCATGGATGGCCTGCCGGTGACAATCAGGCTTCTTGATCCTCCGCTTCACGAATTCTTGCCGAATCGCATCGACACCTTTGAATCGATCAATCGCTTGCAACGCGAGCTCGAAGATCCATTGACCGTTGATCGTCTTGAGGCCGAGACCGAACTCGAAACACTCAGACTGCTGCTCGCCCGCACGGATCGCCTTGCAGAGGTGAATCCCATGCTCGGACATCGTGGGGCGCGCCTTGGGGTCACATATCCGGAGATAACTCGGATGCAGGCGAGGGCCATCTTCACCGCTGCGGTGCAATGCGCAGAGAGAGGGGTAGCCGTCCTACCGGAGGTCATGGTTCCCCTTGTTGCCTATTTGTCCGAGTTCCAGGATCAGAAGCGGATCATCGTCGATACGGCAACGGAGGTGTTCGAGCGGTATGGGGTGACTGTGGAGTACCGGATAGGGTCGATGATCGAGCTTCCCCGAGCTGCCCTTATCGCTGGTGAGATTGCGGCTGAGTGCGATTTCATCAGTTTTGGAACAAACGACCTCACCCAGACCACGCTTGGACTGAGCAGAGACGACTCGTCACGGTTCCTTCCGGGATACCTAAGTCGCGGACTCGTTGGTACAGATCCGTTTGTTGTGCTGGATATCGAGGGGGTCGGACGCCTCGTCTCAATGGCCACAACCGCGAGTCGGGAGTCGAATCCTGAGATCAAGGTCGGGGTGTGTGGTGAGCACGGGGGGGATCCGACCTCTGTTGCGTTCTTCGCAAGCCTTGGGTTGGACTATGTGTCCTGTTCACCGTTTCGCGTGCCGATCGCAAGACTCGCAACGGCAAGGGCGGCGATCCAAGGGTCCATCGATTAGCTGAAAGAAGAGTCCTCGCGCGTGGACGCAGTATCAGGTAGCTATCACGGATCGTCAGGAACGCACCGACCAAATCGACTGTCTCTTCGGATTCGCCATGGGCTGTGCCTCAAAGACACCAGTTCTACGATGGCTGCCTCGTCGGCGGATCTCTGTTCGCGGTTCTCACCACTGCTCCCCTTGTTCCATTGGCACTTCTGGCTGTTTACCGATCCAGCCTCCGTCCTATTGGATGATGGTGTTCCCGCAAGGGTCCACGTCGTAGTGACTGGCCGCCTTCGTCGGGCCGGTTCGACTCTTGCTGGTAGGTGGTTTGGCTATCGTGCGAATGTCACACCGGCGAGACGGCAGGTTCCATGGAAAAGCAGCGGATTGTGTTCCACCACCTCTCTATACCGCTCAAGCACAGGTTCGATACTGCCCAATCCGAGCTGATCCGGCGCGACATTGGACTCGTGGAGTATTTGGCCTCAGGCACCGGCTCTGCTGGGTGGGGCGAGGCATCGCCGTTTCCTGGACAAGACGATTCAATCATCGACTTCCTGTCCGTTGGTCGGTCCGGCCGTGTTCCAGCGACTCTTCGAAGTGGACTTGAGGCTGCACAGGCTGACTTCGGGACCAGAGCACGTGGCGAGGCGCTGTCCAAGTACCTCGGGTCTTCTCGGGAGAAGGTGCCTGTTTCGCTAGCGGTCGGGATTGGAGGCAATGCGCCAGAGATCGTGGACGAAGCGGTCGCCCGTGGAGTAAATCGGTTCAAGCTCAAGATCTCGCCCAATCGGCTTTCACACGTCCGACAGATACGAGGCGATCATCCGGAGGCCATCCTCGGCGTTGATGCGAATGGATCATTCGAACCTTCGTCCGCAGACCAACTGGCAAGCCTTGCTGATCTAGGGCTTGCCTATATCGAGGAACCTTGTTCGACATCCGATTGGGCGACTCTCGTGAGGCTGAAACAGTTGATTGATGTGCCGGTCTTTGCTGACGAGTCGGTTCGATCCATCGCCGATGCTCGCGTGGTGCTGGATTCGCCCTTGATAGACGGGGTTGTCGTCAAGCCAGCAAGGCTGGGACTGGCCGGGTCAATCGAGGCTGCCAAGCTTGCTGACGCCTCTGGGAAGAGATGGAGAGCGTCGGGTCTTTTCGAGTCTGGAATCGGCAGGGCCTACACCGAGATTTTGGCAGCTATGCCATCGGCATTTCTGTCTGATGTCGCACCAGCTGATTGGTTCTTCGAGCGAGATGTCGTGCCTTCGAGGTTCGAAGGTGGACACATCGCGATTCCGGCCGGTCCTGGCATTGGGGTTGAGCCCGACCGCGACGTCGTCGAACGCTATCTGGTTGCGTCGTACGACATCTCCGAGTTGGTTACCGAATCGGGAGTCCAAGCCCTCGACCGATAACCAGCCGCTGGACCTCTGACGTTCCCTCGCCGATCTCAAGGATCTTGGCGTCGCGATAGTGCCGAGAAACAAGTGTTTCGTCCATGAACCCTGCGCCTCCGAACACTTGGGTCGCTTCCCGTGTCGCGGTAATTGCTGCCTCCGTTGCGTACAGCTTGGCAACTGCGGCTTCCTGTTTGAAGGGCAATCCCTGCTCTTTGAGCCAGGCGGCACGGTAGACAAGCAGCCTGGCTGCTTCGGTCATCACCTCCATGTCTGCGTATTTGAAGGCGATCGCCTTTGAAATCAGGTGGTCGTTGCATCACTTTCGACGAGAGTTGTTCTCGATGGAGGTGTGCAATGGTGCGGATGTCGGATTCTGAGCGGAGTGAGTTGTGGGATCGGTGGGAGGCTGGTGAGTCTCAGCGGTCGATAGCGCGAGCGTTGGGTCGTCCCCCTGAGACGGTCAGGGCACGGTTGTTGTCGTCTGGGTGGCGGCGACCGGTGCCTGCGCCAGAGTGGTGTTCGTTGCGTTTGTCGATGGCCGAGCGTGAGGAGATCTCTCGTGGGATTGCGAGGTGCGAGTCGTTGCGGTCGATAGCGTCTCGTCTTGGCCGATCTCCGTCGACGGTGTCTCGCGAGGTCAAGGTCAATGGCGGCTACG
>JAQCAA010000138.1 GCA_027728645.1 Actinomycetota bacterium
CCTCGACCGCGACCGGACTACCCAATGCGTGGGCGCTTGCGACCTGCTGGTTATCGACTGTGGCTTTTGCCGATGATGAGAAGCTGCACGTCAGGTCGAACCCGCCTGCGAAACTGCATCTCGTACCTCTCACACAGGGCTTGCCTGACCTCGTTGGTGTGCAACCCCGTCCCGGGAACGCCACGATCCGGCCAGCAAACTCGGTGCGCTTGTCCTCGATCCTCTGTTTGCTTCGGACCCGTCCAGCCTTGATTGCCGCCTCGAGGTCGTCAATCCCTAGCCAGCCCGCCGCAGGATCGAGTTACTTGCGTTCGCTTTGGGAGATCTTGCGATTTTCCAGGGCCACATCGACCAGTCCCGAAAAGAAGTCCTCGTGAACCATTCGGAGGTCGTCTGAGTCAATCCTGCCGCCGCTACTCGCTGCACAACTGCCTCTCGCTCCTCCGCCACGAGCACTCCGTCGGCCATTGCATCAATGAGAAGATTTAGGTACGAATCCACGGCGGCTTCATTGTCCCCTGTCGGAGTGCTGGGAAGTCGGTCGAACGCCTTCGTCCAGCCAGTTGGTGACTCTGGTCTCGGCATCTGTGGAAAACCGATGCGTTCGGAGTCGGAAGACCCTCAAAGGTCGAACGGTGAACAAGGGGGAAGAACCTGGCAACAATCTGTCCAGCGGCCTTCGCATCCCCTAGAGCTGTGTGAGCGTTCGGGTGGTACCAGCCCAAGCTCCTCCGTCAACGCTGTAAGGCGGGACGGACACCCGAGTTCGTGAGCGAGAGTCATCGAGTCATTCACTCCGAAGTCGCCGAGCTCATACCCGATTCGTTCGAATTCCGTCGAGATGCAACCCCAAATCGAACTCCTGATTGTGTGAGATCGGATACGAACCGACGACTTGCGAGGCGAAGTCGCCGGCAATGGTCTCAAACGAAGGAGCCGCGGCGAGCCAACTGCCCTCGATGCCATGGATGTCTGAGCGGCCAGCGACGGTCGAGCCGGGACTCACAAGTGTCTCCCATCGGCTCAGCACCTTCCCCTCGGCGTCTATCTTCACGACACCGATTTCTATGATTCGGTCGCTGTCTGGGTCTAGCCCGGTCATCTAGAGGTCGACGCCTAGGTTGGTCGCATCAAGTGCTACCGCCGGGTCCCGGTTCTTATTCTTGCTGAACAGCCCCGCAATCCCTCCGGAAGTCGTGGTAGGAGTAGCAAACCGGGCTGGAGGGCCGGAGGGCTGGGGAGGCCAGGTGGCGCAATCAGAATCAGCAACTCGTGACAGCGCTCTGAGCCAGGCCTCTCGACATCCCCACGGGCAACGACATCGATTTTGGGCAGGAGAGGTTCCGGTGATCGTGTCGTCGAGGGAACGCCCATGACCAGTTGCGTCTCAGTGATACAGATAGCACAACAAATGCAGAAACGTCCCGTAGCCGCCTCACTGCGGTCCGTGGGCGGACAAATGCCAGCTGACGTGCCAACTGGAGCGAAACCTGGAAGGTGGATGAACCACAAACCCTGCAGTAAACAAGCACCCCCGGCACGACTCGAACGTGCAACCTACGGATTAGAAGTCCGTTGCTCTATCCCGTTGAGCTACGGGGGCTAAACCGATGGTTTTCATGCCCACCGGTGGAGCGGGTGACGGGAGTCGAACCCGCGTGACCAGCTTGGAAGGCTGGAGCTCTACCATTGAGCTACACCCGCTAACGGTCGCTGAGGTTACCCGACTTCACAGGTCATTCGTCTGCATGCTATTGGCCGATTCAAGTAGCCGGATCCAAGAATGGACCGGATCTCCCCGACGGATTGCGTCTGCCAGCCATGTGCGTTGCGAGTTTGTCATACGATGCAAACACCGCACCATGTCGACGTCATCCTTCGGTCGGCTCTGCTTCGATTTGTAGAGAAGTTGCACCTCTGGTATGCAATATCTGATTCCAGTTTGGCTGGTTGCCGTCAGCAAGGACCGCGATAGGGAGATCTCGTTGTCCCTCCTGAACCGCCACGTGGCCGCGGCTCCGTCGGTCATGTCGCCGTCGGCCAACATGATCTCAACGGCCCAGGGATCGTTCGGAGTCGGACGTCCCCAAATCCCGAAGACCGGCGGTGCAATCTGTGCACCTCGCTCCCACTTGGAGAACGCACCTTCCGACACTGTGTAGAAGTCCCAACCGGCGAACACATCGAACAAGATATCCCTGTCGGAACGGAACATCTCTAGGTCGAGGTCGTTGTGCTGTCTGGTTTCCCATCCAAGGAAGAGATCAATCGCCCGCCCCCCGGCGACCCACCAGTCGACATCGAACGAGGCAAAACGGTTCGCGATGGCGTCGACCGAAATCGGATCCCAGCGGGCGTCTACTAGTGGGCTCATGGGGACATCTTCCCATTCCGTTGTCTCGTATCATGCGTTCATGGACAGCGCCGCATGGGACGATCGTTACGCAGCCTCCGAATTGGTGTGGTCCGCCGGCCCGAACCAATTCCTCCCCCCGCTTGTCGATGTTCTTGCGGTCGGTTCCGCTCTCGACCTCGCCTGCGGAGAAGGACGAAACGCCATATGGCTCGCGCAGCAAGGATGGGACGTCACAGGAGTCGACTTCTCAGCGGTCGGAATCGAGAAGGCGAGACAGCTCGCCGGCGATTCCACCGTGAACTGGATTGTTGGAGATGCCACGAGATTTGATGCTGATGAGGGGTTTGATCTGGTCATGATCTTCTACTTGCACCTTGACCACGAATCATTTGAGTCCGCCGTCGTCGCAGCCGTCAAAGCGGTTGCCGAGGGTGGAACCCTCTTCGGAGTCGGCCACGCTGTCAGGAACGCCACTGAAGGCGTCGGCGGGCCGCCGTATCCCGAAATCCTGTGGTCGATAGATGAGATCGGCCCGATGCTCCACGGTCTCGAAATCGTCGAACTCGGAGAACGTATGCGCCCAGTCGAAGGATCAGATAACGAAGCGATCGACCTGGTGTTCCATGCTGAGCGACGGTAGCTACGGGTGTTCGGAGAGGCCGGCAAGAACCTCGGTCAGACTCGCTGCGGCTTCGTCACCCAGAGCACGGAATTTCGAACCCAAGAAGGGCACAGCAATCCGGTACGGCCACTTCAACGTGATCTGAGCGCTGTATTCGACCTTCGTGCCTCCGTCTGGGAGTTCCGCAAAATCGAGGGTGTCGGTAGCGATGGTCGTTGAACCCTCACCAACGAACGTCACAGACGCCAAAGGGTCAAGAGACACGGTCCGGTACACCATAGGAAGCTTCTTGTTACCCCACAGAACAACCAGGTCGTAGGTCTGCCCGACACCTGCTCCGCTGTCGTCGCGCGGAACTGATGATGCCGTGCCAGGATCCCACTCCGTCGCGTTTGTGAAGTCTGCGAGGTACTCGAACACTCGGTCGATTGTGGCGTCTGTCCGAATGGTCCTAACGATCTTGGTCATCGGTTTCCCCCTTTGGGATCGAGATGTTCGACATGTACGGCTTGGCATCGGTTGCAAGTCGAGCAAGAAACGCCTGTTGGGTCTGAGCTGTATCCATGGTGCGTTTTATTCGGTGCTCTTTCCGTGGGACGCGGTCGTGGAAGAAACGACCGCTTACGTTGGCTGCCGCGTCTGAGGCGACG
>JAQCAA010000139.1 GCA_027728645.1 Actinomycetota bacterium
CGAGTCGGCGAGAACCCGTTCGACGAAGTCTGGGCCCGGAAGGTAAAGGCGGTCTTTCGAAATCGCGGGCTCGTGTGTGAGTAGGGATTCGGCTGACTCTCCGAGCAATGACCTGACATCCATCAGTTTCTCCTGCGTGTTATCGCCGTGTTATCGGTTGCGTTTCTATCAATTACGCAATCCATTATTGCCGGACACGCGCACGAGCGAATCCTTACCGTTCGATTGCGTCTCGCATCCAGGATGCAAGGGCCTCGCCAGTGTCGTTCGCTTCCGAGACGAGAGCAGCCTGAGCGCCCATCCAATCCCCTGATTCTGGGAATGGTTCGTTCAGATCCACGTAGATCTTCAGCTTCGGCTCGGTACCGCTCGGCCTGGCAAGGGCTCGACCGGCTGACCCGAGATCCAGTTCGATGAGATTGGTTGCAGGAAGGTACCGAGGTCGGTCCGCTGCGTTCTCACGGAAATCGGTAACCGCTACCACCGGTCGACCGGCGATCACGTTTGGCGGCCCATTCCTCAGCGCTGTCATTGCAGCTTCGATGAGCTCAGGGCCGTCCGTCCCCTCCATCCGGATCGAAACCTGATGCGACACAGCAACACCGTACTTCCGATGGAGGTTGCCCAGTAGATCAAGGACCGTTTGCCCATTCGCCATGGCATCTGCGGCCATCAAGGAGAAGGCCAGCGCGGCCGAAATCCCGTCCTTGTCGCGCACTGTCGTTCCGACCGAGTAGCCGAGCGCCTCCTCGTAGCCGAGTGCGAGGGTGCCTGCGCCTACTTCTTCGAGGTCGAGGGCTGCGTTCCAAATCCATTTGAAGCCGGTGAGCGTTCTGTCAGTTGTTGCTCCGTGGGCTGCTGCAATCTTGGCGAGAAGGGGCGACGAGACGATCGAGTTGATGACCGTATGCCCCGATGGATGGTCAGCATTCGACAGCAAGAACTCGGCGAGAAGGCACCCGACTTGGTTGCCCGTGAGCGGCCTCCAGACTCCTCCTGGGTCAGGCACCGAGACACCGATCCTGTCGGCATCGGGATCATTCGCCAACACGAGGTCTGCGTCAGTGGCCTCTGCAAGCTCGTGGGCAAGGTCAAGAGCACCGGGTTCCTCCGGGTTGGGAAACGAGAGAGTTGGGAACAGCCCGTCCGGAGCGAACTGGCGAGCAACAGGCTTCACGGATGTGAAGCCGAACCTTCTGAGAGCCTCGGTCGTGAATGCACCGCCAACTCCGTGCATCGCTGTGTAGACGATCGATAGCGATCGATCGCCAGCGACCTCAGGTAGAGACCGTGACAAGTCATGGAGGTAATCCTCAAAGAGGTCCTTGCCGATGGCCGACGACTCTGGATGCCCGAAGGGATCCGCGGCGCGGGGGATCCGATTCGCGGCACCTACGAGAGAGACCTGTTCTGCAATCAGGGAGTCAGTCGGGGAGATGATCTGGATCCCGGTTTCGTCGTACACCTTGTAGCCGTTGTCAGCCGGAGGGTTGTGGCTAGCCGTGATCACGATCGACGAACAGGCCCCCATCGTGAGACCTGCGTAGGCAACGAGCGGGGTTGGCGTCGGTGCAGCGAAATACCTGACCCGAAAGCCAGCTGCTAGGAGGACCCCGATCGCATCGGTCATGAATGGCTCGGATGACGGCCGCGCGTCGCGTCCGATCACCACGAGTCGCTCATTCGTGTCTGTCAGTGCCAACAGATGGGCTGCAAGCCCGGCTGTGGTTCTGATGACGACCGCCCGATTCATACGATTCGCACCGGCCTCGACGACACCACGGATACCCGCTGTACCGAAAGTGAGCGTGCTGCTCATGCGGTCTTCAAGCTCATCGAGGTCGTTCGAGGAGAGGAGCCTTGACAACTCCTCCCTCGTTCTTTGGTCCGGATCCGAATCGATCCATTCCTGTGTGAGCCGTCTGAGTTCAGTCATGGCGCCGAGGCTACAAGCCCCAGAGTTCCTTCATCTAGGACGGCCTAACTCGGTCGTTCAACCCGGTCGCGGTAGTCGTCGTAGATCTCGCCGCTCTTCCGCCTCGAGTAGTCATAGACGACCCAAGTCTTTGCCATGTGGTCGTGCCACGCCTGGCGCTCTTCATCTATGACCACCCATACGTACCCCACCCAGAAGGCAATCGCTGAAAGTCCGTAGCCAAAGAACCTGAGCGTTGCTCTTCCGATTGAAGGGGGCTGGCCATTTGGTCCGATGACCTTGAGGCCCATGAACCACTTGCCAACGGTACGCCCCGTGAGCGACCAGAACATGATGTAGTAGGCCCCAATGATGAGCGGAATCGACCAAACGTAGATCACCGTCATCTCTACTCGAAGGTTGGTACCCATAGCGTCCAGGGCTCTGTCCATCAACGCAGAAACGGCGCCGCCGACGGCGACTATTGCGGCAATGAGCACCACATCGATGATGTAGGCAAGCAGGCGAGAAACGAATCCTGCCGATCGGTCCTGGAGGATGTGGAAGTCGTCTTTGCTCATTCTGTTTGGGGCACTGGCATCGGCGGTACCGGTCGTTTCTCTTTTCCGAGGAGCTTCCGGAAGAGACCTTCAGTGAGTCCGTCAGCAGCTGCACCCGTCTCCCTGATCTCTCGCACAGCCGAGCCTGTGATGCCAAGGGTCTGTTCGCGGACGAGCTCGCCGAGTTCGTCTGATTCACCGATGTATCCCATGATGCCGTCCACTGACTGTTCGAAGACTTGAACCGCCAACACCCTGCCCCTCGCGTACTCGGCAGTCCCGACGGATGTAAGGCGCTCGCGTTCCTCTCCCATGGCGGTCAGAAAAGGCTCCGTGAAGCCTTGGAGGAAGGGCGTGACACCAGTCGCCCTGGCAACGTAGGCACCGGTATCCCATACGACTCCTGCGGCTCGGGCAACCGGGTAGACCACCTGAGAAGCTGAGCGTGATGCGCTGCGCACCTGTTCTGGCAATTCAGACACCCAGCCGAGCACAGCCATGAGTGTCGGGTCAGCTCGAAGCGGTACGACCTGGGTCGACTCGGGATCGGCGTCGGCGTCGTCGAGAGCCGAGGAGAGAGCCATGAGCCTGTCGATGCCCTCACCGATGGCACCGGCGATAAGCCGTACGACAGCCTGATGACGGGCGTCGAGTCTCGAAGTGTCACTGGCTTTCTCGGTGGCTGCGGTGCTCATGGGGGAACACTACATCAGGTCGATTCCTCCAGACGCCCGATGGCCGCCAGACAACACGGTTGGATATACTCGCAAAAGCCGTAGCCAGTCCATGTCGATACAATGTCGGGCGTCCAGCCCCCATCGTCCAGAGGCCTAGGACTCCGCCCTTTCAAGGCGGCAACGGGGATTCGAATTCCCCTGGGGGCACAACGCGGGGGCGTGGTGAAGTCTGGAGTTCACGCCGGCCTGTCAAGCCGGAGGTCGCGGGTTCAAATCCCGTCGCTCCCGCCAGAATCAACCGCTCGGACCGAAGGGTCCGAGCGTTTGGTCAGGTAGCTCAGTTGGTAGAGCACCGGTCTGAAAAACCGGGGGTCGGCGGTTCGAGCCCGCCCCTGACCACCACAGAAACCATTGCCGAGCATGAGATTTCGCCGGCTAAACACCGGATATGGGAGGGGACGCATCTCGGCTAG
>JAQCAA010000022.1 GCA_027728645.1 Actinomycetota bacterium
GTGCTGCCCTACTTCGGATCGCGTCAGCTTCGCGGAGTCACCCCGGCCGATGTCCAGAGTTGGATCGCCAAGCTCAGCCGCGACGGATATGCGCCGGCCACCGTGCAACTTGCCTACGGGCTGCTGTCGATGTCATTCGCTGCGGCAGCGGAAGCAGGGCTGCTCGCGCGGTCCCCGTGCCGCGGTGTGAAACTCCCGAAGCGGACACGCCGGGAGATGCGATTCCTCGGGATCGACGAACTGCACGAACTCGCCGCTGCGATCGACCCTCGCTTCCGCGTTCTCGTCCTCACCGCGGGCCTGACCGGTGCCCGATTCGGTGAACTCGCCGCACTGCGGGTAGGAGATCTCAACCTGCTCCGACGGCGTCTCACGATCGCCCGGTCCCTCGCCGAAGTTCGCGGCGGACTCACAGAGACGGAGCCCAAGACTGCAGCCTCACGGCGAACGATCGCTCTGCCGGCGTCGCTCGTAGACGACCTGGCTCGCCACCTGGCTGCTGCATCCCACGACTCCACGGATCGCGTATTCACATCGCCGGAGGGCGGGCCGTTGCGACGACGCGGCTTCCGACAGCGCTTCTGGATCCCTGCGGTCAAGACCTCGGTCGGCGAACCCTGCCGGTTCCACGACATGAGGCATACCCATGCGGCTCTGCTCATCGCCGTGAACACGCACCCGAAGCTGCTGCAATCGCGGCTCGGACACAGCTCCATCAAGACGACCCTCGACATCTACGGGCACCTGTACGAACCCCTCGACGAGGTCGCTGCAGACCGTCTCGAGGAGCTGGTACTCGGCGCGATCGCGCACGAGACGCGCACGGAGCGCGCATTGGGCCTCTGAATATGTCGACTTGAGACAACGAGAAACCCTTGCGCTGCAAGGGTTTCTCTTCGGTGGAGGTGAGGGGATTTGAACCCCTGGCCCCTACGTTGCGAACGTAGTGCTCTGCCAGGCTGAGCTACACCCCCGGACAGTGGATGGTACCTCCGCCGCAGCACCACTCCGTAGGCCCAGCTTCAGCCTCAATGGTCCATCAATCTAGAGCGCAACAGAGGGGCAACCTAGCCAGCGATAACGCGGACAGTCTTGGCTTCGTCTGTTGCGTATGCGAATTGGTCTGGGACCGCCATCAGTGGACGTTGCGGTGCGTCGGAAATCGAAACGACGACGGTTCGTTGGAGGGCTCGGCGCTGCTTGATCGTCAGCAGCAGCGTTACGTAGCTCGCGATTCCGACGTTGATCGCAATATTGAGCCATAGCCATGGCATCGAATTTGTCCATGTGGCGAACACAAGCGTGGACGCCGAGGCGATTCCCATTCCGGACAGGATTTGCTGGCGCCTTATCTGGGCGTGGCGCCGGATGTAGGTGTCGCTGTCAGGCTGTGACAAAGCAATATTGGCGAGCTTCTCTTTCGTGCGCGCATAGTCACGGGTCGTCGCCTTAGGCGCGCGACTCCGGTGATCAAAGAACGAAGGGAGAAGGAAGGCAGCCCAAAGTCCAGCAACAAGGATGAACAGCACAATCGGCATCGGTATGGGTTTCCTCTTAATCCGCCAGCAACACGAGCGTAGGCACGGATGCGGGCGGTCTGAAGTATTTGGAGACTATTAGGAATTGCCCATAATGGTCATGAAGCAAGCCTATCGGCAACTCGCCGAACCCCTTGAGCGTAGGACGATTTCAGTCATGGCGCCCAAAATTACCGGTCGCAAGCGCGACGGCGTGCTCGAGCACCCCTCCTATGACATCAAGCCCCTCGGCAACCGCCTTCGGTGAGCCAGGCAGATTGATAATCAAACAGCCTCCAACCACGCCGCTGATGCCACGCGAAAGCATTCCAAACGGAATCTTCCCGAACGTGTCCGCCCGCATCGCCTCCGAGATTCCAGGCACAGCCCGATCAATAACGAGCATCGTTCCCTCTGGGGTGAGGTCACTCGGAGACAGACCTGTTCCTCCCGTTGTGATGATCAGATCCACCCGACCGGAGAGCTCGCGCAACACCTCAGCAACCGACTCGATACCGTCCGGTACGACAGCTCGTTCCGTGACTTCAAAACCGAGCTGTTCAAGCCGTTCTTGGAGAATCGAGCCGGATCGATCATCGCTCTTGCCAGCCGAAGCAGAGTTCGACACCGTCACGGCAGCCGCTCGATAGCTATTCACGGCGCCAGTCCCCCGACGAACCGCCGCTCTTGACCTCAAGCCGTACAGACGTCACGTGCGCCGATCGATCAATACCCTTGATCATGTCGTACATCGCAAGAGCCCCAATTGAGGCACCAGTCATCGCCTCCATCTCAACACCGGTGCGACCATGCAGCCGAACTTCAACTGTGATGGACGCTCCATCGGCAGTCCGCTCGATATCAACATCGATGCCTGAGACTTGGAGCGGATGGCAGAGGGGGATGAGATCTGGGGTTCGCTTCACCGCCTGTATCGCAGCAATGCGAACCGTGGCGAGCGCATCTCCTTTCGGGAGATCACCACCAAACAGACGGTCGACGGTTTCGGGGAGCATCGTCAAATCGGCCACCGCCACGGCACGCCTAGTTGTCTCGGGCTTCTCGCCGACCTCCACCATCCGAACGGTTCCGTCATCGTTGAGGTGATTCATCTCAGTCATCGAGCATCCGATCCTCGTTCCATGTGAACATCTCAAGTGTGACAGAGTCCCCTGCGGAAAGTGAGCCAACGCCCACCGGGACAAAGGCAAAGCCGTCGGCCTGGGCAAGCGCAGACAACACATTGGATGCTTGGCCACCGGACTGCAATGCAACAAATGTACCTGACCGGTCTGGCGCGAGCATCACCCTGAGAAACACATCCTTCTCCGGCGTCGTTTCAACATCCTCCCCGATCACCGCCTGAATTCGCGGCCGAAACAACCGCGTGGCTCCCATCATGTGAAGCAACGCAGGTCGCACGAACTGTTCGTAAGCCACAAATGTGGAGACAGGATTCCCTGGCAAACCGAACAGTGGAACTCCTTGGATGGATCCGAATGCAAACGGCTTCGCTGGTTGCATAGCGACACTCCAGAAGTCGACAGATCCCATGTCACCGAGGACCTGCTTCACAAAGTCGTAGTCACCCATTGAGACGCCGCCCGTGGAAACGATCACATCGGCGGAGGCTGCCGCCCTCTGGTACACCTCCGAGAGTTCCGCTGGATCGTCGCCAATGATTCCAAGGTCAAGCACTTCCACCCCGAGTTCGCGGAGCACGGATTTGAGTATCAGTCGGTTCGTGTCACGGATCTTTCCTGGACCGAGATCGGATGTCGATGGTTCAACAACTTCATCGCCCGTCGACAGCACCGCTACGACCGGAATCTTTGACACGAGGGGCATGATTCCAACGCTGGCGAGCGTCGCGACATGCCGCGATGTCATCCGAACCCCCGCGTCTACAAGGGTGTCCCCGATTCCAACATCGCCGCCTGCCTTCCTCACGTTCACTCCGGCAGTTACCCCCTCCAGAATCGTGACCGCACCGTCCGAATCGACACGCGTGTCTTCGACCTTCACAACCGCGTCTGCGCCTTCTGGCATGGGAGCACCCGTCATGATTCGGGTCGCTGAACCTGGTGGCACTGCCAACGTTGGAACGGACCCGGCTGGGACGTCCTCGATGACCCCGAGTGCCACCGGCGTCCGTGCCACGTCGGCAGCGCGCACCGCAAACCCGTCCATTGCCGAATTCGCAAACGGCGGTACCTTCACTCTGCTCACACACGGCTCCGCCGTCACGCGTCCAAATGCGTCTGAGATGTCCACCGTCTCGGTACCCAGTCTCCCAACTGCGGCCAGTACCTCACGTTGTGCCTCTACGAGTGGCTTCATTCGCTCACTGTCCTCTCGCTCGAGTTGACCAGACGCCTTACGTTGTCTGAATGGCGCGCAACGACGAATACCGCTATTCCTGCTGCCCAACCCGTCGCGGCTGTGGAATGGCCCGAGACGGCCACAAGAGGTACGAGCAACGCCATTGCGACGAGAGATCCAATCGAGGCCGTGCGCCACACGACGAGAATGGCGATCCAGATAACTGCGAGTATCGCTCCGACCCAAGGAACGAGAACGGCGACCCCGCCAATTGCAGTGGCGACGCTCTTTCCTCCCTTGAATCGGTGCCAGACCGGGAACGAATGACCGACAACTGCTGCTAGCAAGGTGACCCATCCAAAGTCGTCACCGATCCACACAGAACCGATTGCGGCGGCCAGAGCGCCCTTGAGACCGTCACCAAGCAGCACGATCGCGGCGGACTTCTTCCCAAGCGTTCGGAAGATGTTGGACGTACCCGTGTTCCCTGATCCAACGGAGCGGATATCGATCCCACGAATGGAGGCCACGACAATTCCGAAGCTCACGCTTCCAACGAGATATGCGATTGCGACTGCCGCTGTGTCTTTCACGACCCGATTGTAGGAACCGCGGGAAACAGATCGAAGTCGTACATCTTCAAAACGATACTTCGACGAGGTACGTTCGAAAAGTGCTGGTCTTGTCGAAGCCTCCGTACGTGCGATGGGCAGCTGCTGTGCTGCTCATCGGTGCCGCACTTGTGTGGGATCTCTCCTCGCGTGCGACCGAGCGGGCCCCGTTCGCTTCGTTGACGATTCCCCGCGGAGCACTCATCGATTCTGAGGCGATTGAGTGGAGACAGGTACCCATCGGGCTCCTGCATCCGGTCAATCTCGAGGATGCCAGAGCGGCGATTCGGATCGACAGTGGCGACCCTATCACTCAGGGCGCCGTCTCTTCGACCCCAATCCTCCCCCAAGGGTGGTGGACGATTGCGATGGATCTACCCCCAGCAGCTCTTCCTGGCTCCAGTGTGAGAATCGTGCTCGCAGACGGTGTAGGAGTGAGCGGGGTGGTCGTGGAACCATCACGCGATGACTCGTTCGGGGTCCGGGCGCCTGGGCTTGTTGCCGTCCCTGGTGGCGTTTCGGATGCGGTCGCCATCGCTGCTGGAGCAGGACAGCTTGTCGTCCTGTTCGAACCTTGACCTGTACGACGACCTACACCAAAAACGTCGCCAACGTTCCGGCGGCGATGCAGTAGACGCCGAACGGGGCGAGTCCGATTCGTGCAAGCAGCCGAATCAAAATCGAGATTGCAAAGTACCCAGAGACCCCAGCTGCGACAACGCCAACCCACACCGCATTGTCAATCGACTCCCCCGATCCAGCGAAGTCAACGATCTCCAGAAGCCCTGCACCGGCGATCACGGGGATACTGAGAAGGAAGGCGAAGCGGGCGGCCTCGACCTTTCCCATGCCACGGGCGAGCCCTGTCGACATTGTCATCCCCGAACGCGAGATGCCAGGGATGAGCGCGAGAGCCTGTGAGAACCCGACGAAGAGGCTGTCGAGTGGTCCGATGTCCCGAACCCGCATATCCCCCACCCTGAGAAGCCCTGTCGCGAGCAGAATCACTCCTGTGACGATCAACATAATCGCAACCGTGGACGGGTCCGCTACAAGTTCCTCGATCTTGTCCTTGAATACCAATCCGAGAACCACCGCTGGCAGGGTTCCGATGGCAATCAGGGTCAGCAAGCGCCGTGCTGGTCTGTCGAACCTCGCCATCTCAGCGATATCAGAGCGGTAGTAGACGATCACGGCAGCGAGTGTTCCGAGATGGAGCATTGCTGTCGTGGCGAGATCAGGCCCCTCACGATCAAGCATGGCCGGGATCAGCACGAGGTGACCGCTCGAAGAGATGGGGAGAAACTCGGTCAGACCTTGGATGAGGCCCCAGAAGATTGCGTCAAGCATGACGCGCAGCGTACTCGTCCAAGTTCACATTCCGTAGGCAGATGAAAGGCGGATTTGGTCAGCGATCTTCACATTGACGAGGGCAGGAACCCCAGCATCGTGTGCCCGTTCAAGGGCCGGGCGAATCTCGGATGGCTTCTCCACAAGCTCGCCATACCCGCCGAGACCTTCGACGATTTTTTCGTACGGCCGAAACCCGAGTTCTGACAGATGCACGCTGTTCGGGTGGGCGATCCGGTGGAGTGTTCTGATGTTGTTCCACATGCCATCGTTGCCAATCACTCCCACCACCGGCAAGTTGTGGCGGATGAGCGTGTCGTATTCCATCCCATTGAAGCCAAAAGATCCGTCGCCATAGACGATGCCAACTCTCGTGTCGGGTTCAACTGCCTTGGCCGCAATCGCAAACGGTGCCCCAACGCCGAGGCAGCCGAACGGTCCAGGGTCGAGGAGGCCGCCTGGGCGGCTCGTTCTGAGCCACTTGGCGGTCGTCGACACGATGTCTCCTCCGTCAGCGGCAACGATGGCGTCATCTCCAAAGAAGTCAGCCACCTCTCTCGCAAACCGTTCTGGCTGGATTGGCTCGGAGTCAGACGAGGCGGCTTCGTCGGCAACGGACTGCTTCGCCTTTTCCGATGCAAAGATCTGCGATGTCCATTCACGCTCATCAACCCTGCCAAGCCTGTCAAGCTGCGAGGCAAGCTGAGCGACCACGGTTCCAGGGTCGGCAACGACTCCGACCTGAACATCGCGGTTCCACCCAATCTTGGACGGGTCCTGATCGATCTGAATCACCGTTGCATCGGGATTGATCTTCTTCCCAAAACCGGTTCTGAAGTCCCAATCAACCCCGAGCGACAGCACAACATCGGCTTCTCGGAGGGCTTCCGATCGCGACCGGTTGCCCAGGTAGGGGTGTCCCCACGGCAACGATCCTCTGGCAAGGCTGTTCAGAAACACCGGCGCCTTGTAAGCCCTAACAAAATCGTCCAGAACCGCCAGAAACTCTGGTTCCTGAGTCCATCGCAGACCGGTTCCGCCAAAAACGACAGGGTTCGAAGCCGAGGCAAGGAGGTCGACGATCTCGGCAAGCGTGTCCTCGGCGAGCCCCGCCGGTCGGTTCGCCCTTGCGCTTTGCGGCCACACAATCGAATTCTCCTCGACCATGTCAGCAGTGACGTCCCACGGGGCATCGATGAAGACCGGGCCGCCCCTATTCGTGAAGGCATGTCTGGCGCCGGTTGCCACATATTCGGCGAGTCGATTGGTGGTCCAAGCAGTTGTTGACCATCGCGTGATCGACCGAAACAACTGCGGGTGGTCCATTTCCTGAAGACCGCCCTTGAGGTCCTCACGGGTGAGGTGCCTGCCACCGATCAGCATCATTGGGGTGTTGGCGTAGAAGGCGTTGGCTACACCTGTCAAGGCATCAGTGACGCCTGGGCCTGCGGTCACGAGCGCAACCCCGAGCTTCCCGGTGAGTCGTGCATAAGCGTCAGCGGCATGGGCGGCAGCCTGCTCGTGCCTCACGTCGATGACCTTCATGCCTTCAGAAACGCAGCCATCCATCAAGGCCATGATGTGACCGCCAGTGAGCGTGAAAACAGTGTCAACACCCTGAGCTTTGAGTGCTTTGGCCACCACCTGGCCGCCTGTGATCTTCGCCATGAACATCCGTCCGTTGTTGTGTGCGAGGGTACCCACCAGCATGTCGCTGTACCATCGGTGCCATGTGGACAGACAAGACACACTCGCGCACCAGAATCGAGAACGACGAAGTCGCATGGCTTACAACAGTGAGCAGCCAGGGCGTTCCGTCAACGGCTTTGGTGTGGTTCCTTCTTGAGAACGACGAGTCAATTCTCGTGTACAGCAGGGACCCATCGATTCGACTTCGGAACATCGGAACCAACCAACGAGTCACGCTGGCACTGAACTCTGACTTTCGAGGGAATGACAGCATCGTTGTCCTCGGGTCAGCAGGCATTGACACGTCAATCGCACCTGCGGACGAAAACCTTGCATACGTTGCCAAGTATCAGGCCACGCTGGATGACTACAGCTGGACCCCAAGGTGGTTTGCAGAGAACTATCCGACGCCCATCAGGATTCACATCACATCCGTCCATGGCAAATGATTCGGGCATAACTCGCCGCACCGGCAGGTTGGATCCCACAGCAGTACGAGGAAGAACATGTTCAAAAAACACCCGAAAGCACCCAAAGTTGAAAGCCTGCGTGAGATCGACGCTCTGGCGTCCTCAGGGAAGCCTGTGCTTGTTGACTTCTACCAACCGAGCTGCGCGCCGTGTCAGGTCATGGACGGGATAATGAACGAACTATCTCGTGAGTTCGGCGAGTCGGCCCATGTGATCAAGGCTGACATCACCCGCATGCCAGACGCTGCGCATCGGTTCAACGTCAGATCCACACCAACCATGGTGCTGCTGTCCACGTCGGCGTCAAAGAAGTCGAAGAAGACCCGCAACGGTCGTTCAGCGGCGGTTGGAGGCGTGCGACCCGTGACGCAGCGATGGCGCGCTTCTGGTCTCGTGCAAAAGGATTTCCTTACGAAAATGCTCGAGTCCAACGGCGCCCAGAAGGTCAGTTAGAGCGCCCTCCCTACACTCCCTCTCAAACGGAGGAGAGCTGTGAGCATCACGAAGGTGGGGATCGTTGGCGGGGGTCAAATGGGGGGCGGCATTGCTGAAGTCTGCGCGAAGGCTGGTGTCGATGTCCTCATCGTCGAGATCACAGAAGAACTCGTCGAGCGTTCACGAACAGGTATCACCAAGAGCCTCGACAAAGCTGTTGACCGCGGAAAGCTCGACACCGAGGGTAAGGCGGACGCACTTGATCGTCTCTTTTTCTCTACCGACCTGGGAGGTTTCGCCGACAGGGAACTCGTTATCGAGGCCGTTGTAGAAGACATCGGAGTCAAGACAGACCTGTTCGGCCGGATCGACTCGATCGTTGAGTCATCGTCCGCCATCCTCGCGACGAACACCTCTTCGATCCCGGTCACTCAAATCGCGATGGCGACGGCAAGGCCGCAAGCTGTGGTTGGCATGCACTTCTTCAACCCAGCAACCGTGATGCCGCTCGTCGAAATCGTATCAACCGTCCTGACGGACGCCGACTACGCGGATCGTGCCGCAGAGTTCACATCTGAGAGCCTCGGGAAAACCGTGGTGCGAGCAAAGGACCGCGCAGGCTTCATCGTCAACAAGCTGCTGTGTCCGTACATCTTTGAAGCGATCAGAATGTATGAGGAGGGGTTTGCATCTCGAGAAGACATCGACGCTGCGATGGTCGGAGGCGCTGGGTATCCCATGGGACCGCTTGCGCTGTCGGACCTCATCGGAAACGACACGATGCTCGCCGTTTCCGATTCATTCATGGCTGAGTACCAAGACCCAAAATACGCCGCCCCACCGCTCCTGCGCCGCATGGTCGAAGCCGGCCACCTTGGCCGAAAAACCAACCAAGGCTTCTACCCATACCCCTAATTCCCATCCCTCAATTCGCGTACCCAGGGTTGGCGGACCATAGAAACAGGGGGCTGGAGCCCACAGAAGGAGTTAGGAACCGGTTTCGACCAGGTCCCGCAGGGTGCTCGCCACGGCCCCAGGGCGGTCCTGGACGTCCGACCACGTGAACCGGAGGACACGCCAACCGTTCGCAATAGCGGCTCTGTCCCGTTCACGATCACGGTCGAAGGCTCCGAGTTGCGCGTGCCACCGCCTTGAGTCCCACTCGACAGCAATCTGCTCTTGCGGGAAGGCCACATCGAAGCGCTGACGTGGCGACCAGGGGATTGAATACTCGAGTTTGTAGCCGCCAAAGCCGGCGTCCTCGAGAATCCGAATTCCCCGCTGTTCGAGTACGGATCGCGAGTAGTCAGCACCGGTGCGATCGTCGAGCGCAGCTCGGAGGAGAGTCACACCCGGCTTGCCTTTCCTCGCGACCTCATTCAGCAGACCAGCAACATCGTCGATCTCCACGAGCCTGGTGGCGAGCGCATCATCAAGACACACACCCAACTCACCGAGCGTCAATCGCCCTGCCAGGTCAACGATTGTCCTGGCGGGCGTCGTGGTTCTCATGTCGTCAACGATCTGGATGTGATGCGACGCAAGATCATGGCACCGCACAACGGAGACACCGGGAAAGACATGGGTCGTACTGGTATGTACGAGAACTGAGGGTGGACCTTGAGGTACCCGAGACATTCCGTGAATGCCGGCAGCTGAAAAGTGGGATACGACTGCTGCAGGGAGAACTGCGGTTGCGGCACGGAGGCGGTCGGTTTGGTCCCTTTGATCGAACACGGCGTACGCTCCGCGAGCGAATCTGACCCACAGACCGGACGAGAGGCGGCGCTCAATCTGCGCCTCCGATACCCCGAGGGCAAAGAGCTGCTGCCGCGTGACAACACCGCCTTGGCGAGACGCCACACGATTCACAATCGATTCAGGATGCATGGCTCCACAATGCCAAAGGATGGGCCCTGGGTCGAGACCCCCGCCTTTCTGTGGGCTCCAGCCCCCTGTTTCTATGGTCCGCCAACCCTGGGTACGCGAACTGGGGCACCTGATCCGAGAATCGGGTTAGTGGCCTGGGGGGTTTGGGATCGAGGAATAGGCCTGTTGGCGGGCCTCGACTATTTCGTAGCCGATTTGTTCGAGGGTGTCCATGAGCCAAAGGTATGCAGGCTTGCCTGGACGAAAGTCGGCCTCGGCCATGCCCTGGATTCTTCCCTGTGCTTGAAGGCTCTTGACGTTGCTGTGATTATCCCGAGGCTCCAGCGTGTATACCCCTAGCGTCCGGCCGCCGGCCGCGTTCAGGATCGAAAACACTGGAACATCGGAAGGGCCGTCTGCGATGTAGATCATGTTCTTCATCGGCACGCGACGCTGGTCCTCTGACATTCTCGAGTTGACGTCGATTTCGGGATTGCGGTTGATGCCCTTGTTGATCTCAAATATCGCACGAGTCTTTGACGTGTTGCCAATCGTGTAGGCGATTTGTGAAATCGGGGCGGACGCGGCTGGAACGTTCAGTCGATCCAGATACCCCGGCTCGGCTGGCTCCTCCATGAAGGCGCTTGCCCAAATGCCGTCGACTTTGTCCCCGAACACGCTCCCCTCGATCATCCTGCGAAGGCCGGTCGACACGATGTAGTGCTCAACGGTTATGCCCTCGCCCACAAACTCCGGGATCTCGGCGATGCGGTCCCGAGTCGACGTCATGAAGTCTGGCATGCCAGGCACGGGTTCAAGGCGCTCGCCGAGCTTTTCAAGTTTTGCGTTCGACAGATCCTTGAAGATCCCCTCACGCACATAGGTCAAGAGATGGGTGAGGTAGGCAAGGTCCTTCTGGACGACGAGGCCAGCCGCGGCGTAGTACTCAGCAAGTCCCTCAACCTCTGCCCAAAAGACCGCGGGATCAACACCGTACTCCTCGAAGATCGGATCCTGCATGTTGGATGGGATCAGGGTGCGGTCGAAGTCCCATATGAAGGCGATGACCGTCTGTGTGTAGAGGGGAGCAGGCATCTTGTGAGCCTATCGCTTTGCCGGTTCGGCCGAAAGGTCAGGGACGCTCGAACCCTGCGAAGCGCACACCCTCGTCCTCATACCACCAGCCCTGAAGGGTCAGCGGTGCGCCACGTAGGGCAGTGTGTGCCTCACCGAGCCGTTCGAGGCCCACGAGCACATTGAGCTTCCATGCCCGATTGTCGAGAACCCATGCAACGTCGATAAGGCTGTCCGGATCCGAATCGTCGTCAAGCACAACTTCAACGATTCGTCCCTTTGGCGCCACAATCGCCCGAACCGCTCCAACGGATCTCGGTGCGTCTATGAACTCGGCCAATGCCATCTCGGTAGCGTCTTCTATGTGCGATCGGTACACATCGACGACCGCCTCAGTGACGAGATCGACGCTTGTTATCGGTTCCTGGACGGCTACTGCCATATCTGCCTCCGCGCTGAATAACAACAGTGTAATTCACTTTGCGGCGATGTGCCAGCTGAATTACGAATCGCTACCGACAACGGTGACGGCATACGCGCCGGACTCAGCGTCGAAATCGAGGGACACGACTCCTCTGGCCTTGGCGGCTTTCACAAATTGGAGAAATCCGGCGTACCCGTATGTCTTCTCTGAAAATGATTCATCGGTTTTGCGCATAACGTCTTTTAGGCCAGACAGTGGCACTGGCTCGCCCGCCGCGAGCTCGTTCACAGTGTCGGCAAGGAGCTTGAATGCCTTGTCCTCACCTCTTCCCTTTTCTGGGAAGGACACCGTCGGGTCTCCATCGGCGACAGAAGAATCCACTTCAACCACGTTTCGGTCCGCAAGATTGCGAATGAGTTCGCTGAACGTTCGGAACCCGTAGTCGCCCTCAGCAAAGGTGGAGTCCTTCCGAAGCAGCGCCCTCTTGAGGTTGGAGGATCGAACGCGGCCACCTTCGCTGCGGAGCAAGCCAGAGAGCGTACGCGACACGAGCCCATCGAGCTCTGGCAGCTCGGCTTGCTGAGGCGCCGGCTCGTCTGTTCCCTTTCGAATGACTCGGGCCTGCGGCAGATCGACACCGTCGAGGTTTTCGTAGAACAAGAACTCATCACACGCAGGGGGAAGAAGTCTCGACGTCGACGACTTCAGCCCAACGCCGATGACCGATTTGTTCAGCTCTCTTAGCTTCTGAACGAGGGGACTGAAATCGGAATCGCCGGTGCAGATCACAAAAGTGGTGACGTAGTCGCGCTCGAACGCCAGCTCGAGTGCGTCGACAGCCATCTTGATGTCCGCTGCGTTCTTGCGAACCATTCCGCGCCTCTGAGGGATCTCAATCAGCTCAACATGGTTGTCGGTCAACATGTTGCGATCCTTCTCAAACCGCGACCAATCGGCATAAGCCCGCCTCACCACCACCCTGCCCCGCTCAGCGAGAGCATCGGCTATCGGAGCAAAATCAAATTCCATCTTGAGATCGTCTCTTGCGCCGATCGCCAGGTTCTCATAATCAATAAACAGACCAATGCGTACATCTTCCATGTAGGCATCGTATCAGTCGGACTACCCGATACGTCGATCAAGCCAGTCGAGCAGAATCGAGTTCACGGCTTCGGGGCACTCCTGTTGGCTCCAATGGCCACATTCTGTCAGGTGGGACACCTCAAGGTCGTCCACAAGGGCCACCATTCCATCGGCAAGCGATGCTGGAAGAACCGGGTCTCGATCTGCCGTGATCATCAAACACGGTTGGGCAATCCTTGCTCCAGCTAGGTCAGACATCTCCTCGAAGTTCCGATCAATATTGCGATAGAGGTTCAGTAAGCCGGTGAGGCCCGAAGCAACGAATGCATCCCGATAGTGGGAGAACTCTGATTCGGACTGGAATTCGTCTCTTCCAGCGACGCCACGGAAGACCCTTTTCAGCCACGCGTCAGGGTCCGAAGCAAACCGGGCCTCTGTCTCTCCTGGTTCCTGAAAACTAAGGACGTAGCCGAGTCGGTTTACAAAATTCCTTCGGATTACGTCGGTCGGTGGGAAGCCAGCAGGAGAGCCGAGGTATGGCACGTTGAGACTCGCTACGTGGGAAACCCTGTCGGGATGCCTCAGTGCTGCGGCATAGGTGATGATGCTTCCCCAGTCATGTCCCACAAATGCTGCACGTTCGATTCCGAGCCGGTCAAGAATCCCGATCGCATCGGCTATCTGGTTGGAAAGCGAGTAGGCCTCGATCTCATTGGGACCACTTGACCGACCAGAACCTCGCAGATCGTATGAAATCGGCCGAAATCCGGCGTCGGACAGTGCTGGAACCTGATTCCGCCACGAAAAGGAAGTCTCTGGGAATCCATGGATGAGCACAATTGGGTACCCGTCGCCTCGGTCGTCCACCGAAAGGATCACGCCGTTGGTTTCGATGCTACGCATCCGCACATTCTGGTCTATGACCCAACGCTACCCGCCTGCAATGTCACCGGCCTTTGGAATCTCTCTCCCGATAGCCAGCCAGAAACGTGTCGGATTTCTGACAATCCCGGCAATAAAACCCAATGATTGTCGTTATGGCAAGGAACTCCGCAGGACAGCGGCACAAGCGCGAACAAGTCAAAGCAGTAGAACAAGCCAGGGCGAAACGCATCACCCAAATACAGGTTTGGGCAGGAGTGAGCGCAGCAGTGGTCGGAATCGCCGCTCTCGGCTTCCTGACGTGGCCGGAACCCGAAGTCGGGTCAATCGAAGCTGAGTCGTGGGATCTTCCTGCCCTAGTTGGTGACGAGCGGATTGCCCTTTCTGACTTTGAAGGCAAACCCACCGTCGCGGCATTCTTTGCCTCTTGGTGCACCGTCTGCGAAGGCGAGATTCCTGAATTTCTCGCGGTGAGCCAAGAGATCGGCAACGACATCAACTTCGTTGGAATCAACACGCAGGACAATGGCCGTGGTGGCGGCGATGCTGACAAGTGGGGGATTACGGGAGAGTGGAAAATCGCCAAGGACATCGGCGGGCGCAGCGCGTCGGGTCTTTCAATGGACGCATTCGGCGCACGGGACATGCCGCTCACGGTGTTCTATGACGAGACAGGATCCGTGGCCCATGTCCTGCGCGGCGGAATCAGCGCAGACCAACTACTCGATCTCCTCGAGGACCTATTCGGCTACACGGCCTAGACGCACCCGCCCGATTCGGGTACTACTGGTTGGCAGCCCTCACGAAGTGTCTGAGGGTCGCGACCAGCGCAACGCCTGCACCTGAGGTCAGCAGCAGGCTGAATGCCCAGACTGTGAGTGCCCACGCGATTGGATCGTTGTCGCCCTCAGAAAGCGTTCCGATCCAGTATGCAGCAAACCCAACGACGCTGCTCGATACCCACATGAGCCACCACAGGTCTGAGATTCTCGACCGCGGGTATGGCTTCCACCGCTCTCCGATCGGAACCCCTCCATAGGGCACCTGGGCAATCCTCTCCATTTCAGAGAACACCAACTTGGGGATGATGAGGCTCGCAAGTGGCAGAAACCAACCTCCAACAGCCCAGCCGGACGACCAGGATCGCCCAATCGGTCCTCGACTATCCATGGCATTAGAGGTCTTGAAGAGCCAAACAATCAGCAGGATGGCGGAAACGAGCGACCCGATGGACATGGCCATGAGCGCGAGAACGACGACTCCGGTCTCTCCAACGTGTGTGAACGCGTCGTCGACGACGACAGGCTCAACCGACGACCGGATAACCGAGGCGAGATTGAGGGCTCCGAGAGCTGTGAGGACGCTGGCAAGCGACGTCGCAAGGATCCAACCGATCGCCGAATTGGGAGAGACGACCATCGTCGATGTAGAAGCAACCACGATTGGCACGAGGTCAGTCGTGGGCCATTGGGGGCGCGGGGCATCAAGAAGCTCAGGCGGATACCACTTGTCGTCCGAAGCCTGCCACCAACCATCACCGCGGGTTCTGTCAGCCATCGGGCGACGATAGCCCTACAACTGCGCCCTCCGGGCCCGACGGCTTGCAACGATCGGGTGAGGCGAGAAGAGCGCGTGCCTAGCCGGCCGGTCAGCTCGAGGAGAACACCTTCTCCAAGCGGCGATCCAGCCGGTTCGCGAGCTTGATGTGTCGAGCCGACTGAAGCCTGAGGTTGGCCAGCTGCCGCGGTTGAAGCGACGCACACATGTAATCCCAATGCATTGCGACCGCCTGACCAACACTTGGGACAGGCACATCAACCGATCTGCGAACGACCTCGCGTCGGTTCGGTCCCATGAGAATCTCTCTGCCGTCCCACAAGAGAGAGCTCCCCTCCACTTCGACGGAATCACCAGCGACAGAGACCACCTGACCCCACCGGATGCGGCAACGGTCGATCACCTCGAGCGCATGGTCGGCGAACCCCGTCCTGAGCAGACCCACCCATGGATATACGCAGAACACGTGAAACGCATGATTCGGACGACCGTCGACGATTCCATCCGACAGAGTTGACCAGCGACTCCCTGCTCTCCCACGAAATTGATCGTCAATCGAGTTCCCCCACACCAGCGGGTCCACCGAATCGAGGAGTTGGTTTCCCACCCAGTACGCCTCGACCACCTCGAAATCCAGAGGATCCTTGGCCGAGACTCCGGCGATCAGCTCGAGGTACGGCCAGGCACCCTCGAACTGCTTCACGACCCTCGCCAGCTCCGAAGCAGCATCGACATTCAGCAGCCCATGGGTGAGTTCTGAATCCGGTGGACCGCAATAGCCAAGCGCGTTCGGAGGGAAGGCGAATCGAGAGAACAGCGCCGCACCGGTTGTCATGTGTCAGAGCTGACGTCGGGCGCCAGCCCGCGACGCATACCGACACCCGCCAGCGCCACAACTGCCGCTCCGATTGCCACGAACGCAAGCCCGACAGGCGAAACCACGCGCGCTCCCCGGACGTAGGATTGAAGTAGCGCCGTGATCACTGCTCCCCCAGCAAGAATCGCGGTTGCGTCAATGGCGGTCGCTCGGGCGAGCGCTGCGTACCACACGGCGACGAATCCGGCCAACATGACGCCTGTCGCCAATACCCAGCCAATCTGGCCCAGAGTGACAGCGCCTATGGCCGCGAAGCCGTTGCCGGTAAGTGCTCTTCCAGCACCGTAGAGGACAAGGACAATCGCCCCGCCCCCCATCCGTGCGACTCCGACGGTGAGAGAAGACAACTCGTTCAGAAGCCGCTTGGCGATGACGATCTCGATGGACCACAACAAAGTAGCGCCGAGGATCATCACCTCTCCCACCCCAAATGCCACATCGGTGAGGCCACCAACAAGCAAGACCTGCCCGGCGACAAGCATCACCACGGCAAAGATGTGGATGGAGCGAAGGCGCTCTCGGAGGAGTCCGACCGCGAGAATCCCGACCCAGATGACAAGTGTCTTGTGTATGAAGGCTGCCTGGGTGGACGATGCACGCGCAAGCCCCTCAAAGAACAGGGCAAACGCCACAGCGCCACCAAGGACGGCCACGGCCGCAAGTCCAAGCCACTGCCGCGTTGAAGCTGAACGTAGGACTGAACGAGTCTTCGATCTGCTTCCTGCGATGAGGGCAATCGCGACGAGCGCCAAGGCTGCCACGATATTCTTGAAGGTTGTGTACGTCGTTGCATCAGCGGTCTGGGCCCATGCCCTCACCCCATAGCCGTTGACAAACACTGCAACACCCGACATGACGGCGGCGCCAATCGCCAGCGTCACGCCGCTGAGCTTTTTCACTGGAAGATGCTCCGACCGCTTGAACCTTGGCATTCACATCACCTCACCAATAGTTTAGACTGAAACTTAGGAACTGAATAGACAGCATCGGGATTACGAATGACGGGCGCGGATCCACGGATCAGATCCCGATCGTCTGTCAGTTCCAAGAGGAGCAAACGTGGCAACAAAGGTCCTCGGCCCGAGCGGCTTGAGGTCTCTGATTGATCTGCTGCACGCAGGCGGGTACACCGTTATCGGGCCAACCGTTGCCGATGGAACAATCGTGTACGGAAGCATCGCGAGTATCGACGACTTGCCGATCGGCTGGACAGACACCCAAGAAGCAGGTTCCTATGGAATCGAGCGGAGGGAAGACGACTCCTTCTTCGCATACAACGTTGGACCTCGCTCGCTTAGGCACTATCTCTTTCCACCACGACAGACACTTCTCACGATCGAGCATGCCGAAACGGGCCTCCGCTTCTGCCAGGAGCCACCGGATAACATTCGATACGCCTTTGTCGGCGTCCGAGCGTGCGAACTCGCCGCGGTGGCGATCCAGGACGCTGTCTTCCTCGATTCGCCGCACGCAGACCCGAACTACGCCAGAGCGAGGGAACACTCTTTCACGATCGGAGTCAACTGCGCGGTGGCGGGTGGAACGTGTTTCTGTGCTTCGATGGGAAAAGGTCCGAGCTGCACGGCTGGGTATGACCTTGTCGTGACTGAGGTCATCGAGGAGTCGCATCACGAGTTTGTCGTCGAGGCAGGCACGGAAGACGGCGCAGATCTTCTCGGACGTGTCGAGGGACGCCAAGCAACGGACCAAGACGCTGGTGTCGTTGACGCAATTGTGAAGGAGACCGCTCGGAACATGGGCCGAGCGATGCCCACACATGGCTTGCGGGATCTGATGGTTGAGGGTTTCGACAGCCCCACCTGGGATTCGGTTGCGCAACGGTGCTTGAGTTGTACAAGCTGCACACTGGTGTGCCCGACTTGCTTCTGCTCCACGATGAGCGACACCACCGATCTCGTGGGCACCGCGAGGCGCGAACGGACTTGGGATTCGTGCTTCAGCCTCGAGTTCACCTACCTCCACGGTCACTCTGTCAGGTCCTCAACAGGTGCCCGCTACCGGCAGTGGATCACCCACAAGCTTGGGTGGTGGCACGACCAGTTTGGAATCTCGGGTTGTGTTGGTTGCGGCCGGTGCATCACATGGTGCCCCGTTGGTATCGACATCACCGAAGAGGTTGCGAAGCTCGCCGGCCGGGCGGAGGCCATCGCATGAATCTGGAACCATGGAGGGCGAGAAGTCCACTCCTATCCCCTCTGGATGATCGAGCATTCGAGTTTCTGGAGTCGGTCGCGGAACCGATGAGATTGAGCGCAGGAGAGGTCTTGTTTCGTGCCGACACACCAGCGAACCGGTTCTTCCTCATCACAACCGGAACCATTGCCCTGACGATCACCCCTCCGTCGGAACCAACGGTCACGGTCCAGACGTTCGGGGAGAATTCGCTGATCGGGCTGAGTTGGCTGCTCCCACCACACCGTTGGCAGTGGACGGCGCGAGCAGTAGACGATGTCACACTTGCCTTGTTCGACGCCAACCCCGTGCTTGCGGCATGTGAGACGGACTCAGACCTCTATAGGCAACTGCTCACGGTCGTGGCGCGCGAGTCGGGGCGGCGTTTGCAGCGCCTGCGGATCCGGTTCCTCGACCTGTACGGAAAAGACCAGAAGTGACAACACAGTTGGAGGTTCAATCTCTCGGGGTACCTGACCCGATGATGCTTCGACCCTTCACGGTCAAGAGCAAGCTTGCCGAAACCAGTGACACAGTGACACTTGGATTTGCTGCTGCCGACGAGGGGCCAGCGACCCGCTTCGAGCCAGGCCAGTTCATGATGGTTTACGTCTTCGGTGTGGGCGAGGTACCTCTGTCGATCTCGGGCGATCCATCGGAACCGGAGGTCCTTGTTCACACGGTGCGCGACGTTGGTGCGGTCACAGGCGCTATCTGTTCCCTCCGTATCGGCGATTCTGTTGGCATTCGCGGCCCGTATGGCACATCATGGCCAGTCGAGCCCACACCTGGGCGCGACGTCGTGCTGGTGGCCGGCGGTATCGGGCTCGCACCGCTGCGCCCCGCCCTCTACCACCTGCTGGCCAACCGCAGTCGATATGACTCGGTATCGGTCGTCTACGGGTCACGCACGTCGGCAGATCTCCTGTATCGGGAAGAACTCGCCGGATGGCGGAGTCGACCTGATGTCGATTTCAACATCACGGTGGATCGAGATTCCCCTGATTGGGTCGGTGATGTGGGGATGGTGACACCACTCCTAGATCGCTTGAGGTTCATCCCCAGCAATACGACCGCGATTGTCTGCGGGCCCGAAATCATGATGCGTGTCGTAGCCAAGGACCTCATCGAACGAGACGTACACCCAGACGACATCTATGTGAGCTTGGAACGCAATTTCAAGTGCGGCATCGGGTTCTGCGGTCACTGTCAGATCGGGCCAAAGTTCGCATGCAAGGACGGACCCGTCGCTGTGTACAGCTCGGTTGCGGACCTGCTCGGACAGGAGGAGCTATGACGGCAAAGACACCAACCCTTGCGGTGTGGAAGTTTGCCTCGTGCAGTGGATGTCAGTTGACGCTTCTCAACTGTGAGGACGACTTCCTATCGATCGTCGGAGCCATCGACATCGTCTACTTTCCAGAGGCCACAAAGACGATGGCTGACGGGCCGTACGATCTGTCAATCGTCGAAGGGTCGATCACCACCGCACATGAGGCAGAGCAGATCCAACGAATCCGTGCTTCGTCCACGACACTCATCACCGTTGGAGCCTGCGCAACCGCCGGTGGAATCCAGGCTCTGAAGAACTGGGCCGATGTCGATGAGTTCATCTCCATCGTGTATCCGCACCCGGAGTTCATCAACTCTCTCGGCACCTCGACACCGATCGCAGACCACGTCAAGGTGGATTTCGAGCTGCATGGCTGTCCCATTTCGCAACGCCAGCTGATCGAGGTGATCGATTCATTCCTTCACCGGAGGAAGCCGAATACTCCGTCATACAGCGTCTGTGTGGAATGCAAGCTGAACGAAACCACCTGCGTGATGATCGCCAATGGGACACCCTGCATGGGACCAGTCACACGGGCAGGGTGCGGCGCACTGTGCCCGGCGTTCAACCGAGGGTGCTACGGGTGCTTCGGGCCATCCGAGACTCCGAACATCGCTTCGCTGCGGGATCTTTGGCATTCAATCGGCGTCGCGGACGCGGATCTTGCACTGGCCCTTCGTACCTTCAACGCATACGCACCGGAGTTCAGGGAAGCGAGCGACCACTATGTCGGATGACACGCGAGAGATTTCTGTCGACTACCTCGCACGGGTCGAGGGCGAGGGTGCCCTGTTCTTGAAACTCAATGGCGACGAGGTGGAGGATCTTCGGTTCACGATCTTCGAGCCCCCAAGGTTCTACGAGGCCTTCCTGCGCGGAAGGAGATTCTCTGAAGCACCTGACATCACAGCCCGGATTTGCGGCATATGCCCTGTTGCCTATCAGATGAGTGCCGTGAACGCCATGGAGAATGCTGCTGGCGCCGTCGTTCTCGATCCGATTCGTGAGCTCCGTCGCCTCCTCTATTTTGGGGAGTGGATCGAGAGCCACACGCTCCACGTCTACATGCTCCACACCCCTGACTTCTTGGGATACCCAAGTGCGATCGAGATGGCCGGCGATTTTCCAGATATCGTAACGAACGCGCTCAGGCTCAAGAAGCTTGGCAATCGGATCATGACGGTGGTGGGTGGCCGCGAGATCAACCCGATCAATGTCAAGGTTGGCGGGTTCTACCGGGCCCCATTAGGGACTGATCTCGACGCCCTCAAGGATGAGTTGCGGTGGGCAATCGATACTGCGGCGGAGACAGTCGAGCTTGTCGCAGGGTTCGAGTTCCCCGACTTCACGATGGACTACGAATTTGTCTCCCTGAGACACTCAGACGAATACGCAATCCTCGACGGGCGGATCGTATCAAGCGAGGGGCTCGACATCGATGTCACAGAGTGGGGAGACCACTTCGAAGAGACGCAAGTCGAGTGGTCCAATGCACTCCATGCGAGGCTCAAGGAGCGAGGGAGATACCACGTTGGGCCGATGGCGCGGTTCGCAAACAACGGGGACCATCTCACCCCTGTCGCACAAGTCGCTGCAGACGCTGCTGGATTGAGACCGGGTGAATCCAATCCGTTCCGTAGCATCATCGTTCGAGCTGTTGAGATCGTGCTCGCATGCGAAGAGGCGCTCGGCATCATCGAACGATATGTGCGACCCGACCCTGCCGCTGAGGCAGTTGAGCCGCGGTCCGCTGTTGGGCATGGCGCCAGCGAGGCACCGCGTGGGTTGCTTTACCACCGGTACGAACTCGACAGCAGCGGCTTCATCGCCGACACACAGATCGTGCCTCCAACCTCCCAGAATCAGGCGTCAATCGAGGAAGACCTTCGGGCCTATGTTCGGGGTCGCACCCATCTCGACGACGAGACGCTCCAGTGGCAACTCGAACAGGCGATTCGCAACTACGACCCGTGCATATCGTGTGCGACCCACTTCCTCGATCTCACCGTTGAGCGGGCGGGCCGCCAATGACGAGGCGCCTATTCGGCATCGGCAATCCGGACAGAGGTGATGACGCAGCTGGCATCGCCGTCGCCCAAGCCGTCGTGGGTTGGGAGAGCGAGGTTCGCAACACTGGCTCTCCCGACATGATCGAGTCCTGGTTCCCATACGACGAGGTCGTGATTGTTGACGCAATGTCATCTGGGGCGCCGCCCGGTCAGGTGCATGTATTCGATGGCCGCCGAGATGTGATTCCCTCTGGAGCGTTCACTTCTACGCACTCGTTCGGACCAGCTGAGATCGTTGCGTTGGCAGGCGTTTTGGACAGGATGCCATCCACGCTCACTCTCTACGGGATCGAGATCGGGCACACGGAGTTCGGCGAGCCAATGTCAGCTGCGGTCCAGTCGGCCGTTACGGCTCTCGCAGAGGAGCTACGGCGTGCATGAAGCCCGTCTCGTTCGCGATCTCGTCGAAAAGGTGGTGGAGGTCGCCGCCGAGGAAGGCGCCGCTCGGGTAGACACTGTGGTGCTCGAAATCGACCCTCGGAGTCACCTGACCGCCGAGTCGGTTCGGGGCCAGTTCGCGGTGATGGCGTTGAATTCGGTTGCGGCAAACGCACGGCTCGATGTGCAATCGGCTGGCGAGAGCGACGCACCATTGGTCTTCGACGTCCGCATCGTGTCCATCACTGTGGGAGCTTGACGATGTGCGTGGCAGCGCCTGGCGTGGTTCGATCAATCGGTGAGTCAAGTTTGGCTTCGATTCCCGCTGTCGTCGAGTTCCCAGATCGGACCACCGAGATCAATCTGATCATGTGTCCGGACGCGTCCGTTGGGGACAGAGTGATAGTGCATTCCGGATACGCGATCAGGCTCGCAGCCGGTTCTGATGGCCTCACCGAGGAACGACCGCTCAACTGAACGGCTGAGGCATGCCACGAACGCTTCGAGACCTCGAGCAGCTCTGGCGGTTGCCGCTCACCACCGTGATAAGGCGAGATAGCAAATAGCTACCGACCACACCAAATTCTCTCACTCGTCCGTCTCAGCCATCTGCGCTCTGTGTGGGGCGCCACGCCAGCATGACCAGGGCGCCCAATGTCGAAGCACCCATTGCGAGCCACCACACACCCATGTAGCTCCCCGTTGAGTCAACCATCCAGCCGAACAGCGGCGGTCCCGCGCCGAATCCGAGCAGGAATCCGAACAGGACGATGCCTGACGCCCGACCCGCCGCCGCGGGGCCCGCAATCACGATCAACCCGAGCATTC
>JAQCAA010000140.1 GCA_027728645.1 Actinomycetota bacterium
TTCTAGCCTCGAAGATCTCGAATCGGGAAAGCCCTATCTTTCCAACACCATTCACGCGACCCGGAGACACCATGGCAAACCAATACACCGCAGCACCTGAGCTGACGATCGACCTCGATAAGAGCTACACAGCGACACTTCACACTTCAGCGGGCGATATCTCGTTTGACCTTCATGCAGACGACGCTCCCCAGACCGTCAACAACTTCGTCTTCCTCGCTCGGGATGGCTTCTACGACGGCGTGATCTTTCATCGTGTTATCCCGTCATTCATGATCCAAGGCGGAGACCCAACTGGAACCGGCATGGGCGGACCTGGGTACAAGTTCCGCGACGAACTCGCACACTCGAAATCGAAGTATCTCAGGGGAACCGTTGCAATGGCGAACTCCGGACCAAACACGAATGGATCCCAGTTCTTCATCATGCACGCCGACTACGGTCTTCCGAATCAGTACTCAATCTTCGGCCAGGTCACAGATGGCCTCGAATCTGTCGACCAAATTGCCGCAGCAGCAACCGGCATGCAAGACAAGCCAGTTTCCCCAGTGACTATCAACTCGATAACGATCACAGAGAGTTGACACGCGCTTCAGCCGGGCGATGACCCGCCCGGCTGGTTGGCGCTGAGTAGCGGCGTTGATCTATGCGGCCAGTGGTGTATCCGTCGACACATCGACCGGTTGTTCACTCTTGAGCCAGAGGCCGAGGCCGATGAGTCCGAGTGCGGTGAGGCCGGGCCCTACGACGTTGCCTGAGATCCACGCTGCCGGGTAGTCGCCGTAGCTGTCCACCTCGCCGACCTCGAGAGCGTCGACGATGATGAACGTCGCGACACCCACGAGCATCCCAACCGCGAACAGCACAGTGCTGGCTTTGGGCGCCAAGCCGGGGCTCCACATCTTGATACCGGTGATCAGGTATCCGATACCAATGAGACCCATCCATCCAGGGGACGCCCAGGTGAAAACGATGCTGAGTAGCACGCCCAGTGAAGCAATCACCAGAGCGATCAGACCCGCAGCTCCGAAACCGCCGTGGCGCTTCCCAAGGGCCGTCATCACGAACAAGCCAAGTATCCCAGCGACTGGCCACGAGCACGGCCCAAAAGAGATACCACGCATGAAAGTCACTGTCGCCGCCAAAATCGTTGACGTTATAGAGCCAGTGGACCGCTGATGCAGCGAGCCAGAAAGCTGCGGACGTGAGAGCAAGGGTTCCTGCTCTGATTGTTGTTGTTGTTGGCACTGCTATTCCTCCTGAGTTGGAGGAGGCGTACAAACCAGCGAGAAACTTGGGTTCACCAAAGCGTTCAAGCGTTACACGTTGAGCAGCATCAGGTTCAAGGCCAGTGGCAAGCATGCCCTCAACCGTGAAATAGAGATGATCCTGCATCTCACCAACCACATCGTCAAGGTCACGTCTCCACCGGATCTCGGTACGCATTGTGTTGAGATAGCCGTCAATCATGGCGTATGTGGCCACGGCACTCCCTTCAACACGTTGCCAATCGCATTCGAAAAAGCCAACCAGGCCTTGCGATGATCACCAAGCGCTCCCCGACCCTTGTCAGTCAGCCGGTAGGTACGTCTCCGTCTTCCTTGCACCACAGTCCATTCGCTACTGAGAAACCCGCCCTTTTGAAGGCGATGCAAAGCTGGATAGACCGTTCCCTCAGGAAGGTCGAATTCGTCATCGCTGCGGTCACGCAGCTCATTGATGATGACGTATCCGTGCTTTGCACCGTCAGAAATGACGGCCAGTAGCAGGAGGTCGAGATGCCCTTTCAACGCTTGTCCACTCATACCAAGAAAATCTACACTATGCAAACCTAGGTGTCAAGTGGAAGTCTTTGTCCCATTGGTGTGCAAGAGGAAATGGCAGCTGATCGAGCCAGCTACGGCCGACAGTGCCCGGCTCATATCAACGTTGAAACAGCTGATCCGTCGGAGCGAATTCGTCGGTGAGAATCTGGCCGCCATCGGACCAGTCGAGGGCGTCAGAGTCGAACAGGATCGCCTCCCCCTCTGGAAGGGCACGCTCGAGTGCAGCGGTGTCAAACGGTTGGGTCGACGCCACGAGAACGAAGTTCCCACTCCGTACCAAGTCCAGATAGTCCTGTGGGGCCGACACGGCAACATGCGGAAACACCTGGCCAAGCGTCTGCAATTCGGCGTGGACAAACTTCGCCTCAGGCCTGTCGATGACATTCATGATGTAGATCCCGTCGGGCGCCATCTTGTCGCGTACTTCAATCAGGAATTCCTCCGTCGTGAGGTGCCACGGAACCGAAAGGCTCGAAAACGCGTCTCCCACGACGATGTCATACGTCAGTGACGGTTCGCCGCGCAGCGTCAACCGAGCGTCGCCGACTTCGATCCTGAGCCACGGGCCCCGCACAAGGCCCAGTTGTTCTTCTGCAACGACGATGAGCGCCGGATCGAGCTCGAGAACGGTAGAGGCACCGCCGTTCACAGCTTGGAGGTACCGAGGCAACGTGAAGCCTCCTCCGCCGATGAACAGCGCGTCCACTGGCTCGCCATGGAACTCAACATCGAGGATCGACGCCATGAGTCGGGTGTACCGAAATCCGAGATACGTCGGGTCTTCAACATCGACATACGAGTGATTCGAGGTATCAAGGACCAGGGTTCTGCCAGAGGGACGGTCCGAATCTTGTTCGACTCGAACGCAGTAGTAGGCAGACTCGATTTCACAGGTTGTTGCAATCGCAGCGGAACCGAGGATGGACACCGCCAGAACGACACCGCCGAAGGCAACCCATTTGCGCGAAGCTGGGACCGTGACATTGACGGAAAGCACAACAAGCACGACCCCGACGGTCCATGTAATCGGTCGCGATGGAACCGCTGCGATGAGAACGAAACCAGTGACAAACGTTCCGAAGAGGGCACCAGCTGTCCCAAGTGCAGAGAGGGAACCGACCACCATTCCGGTCGAGTCGAGATCAGTCAGAACCGCCTTGGCGGCAAGCGGCGTGACCATCGCCAAAACAGCCGCAGGAGCCAAGAAGCCGATCGCGGCAAGAAGGATTGTCTGGATCGAAGACGATCCAACGAGGTGTGGGCCAACGAGATATACGAATGACGGCGAAACGACCGCGAGGACACCCCCAGCGGCAAGGACAGGGCCAAGCGCCGCTGTGGGATCGGACCGATCGGCGATGCGCCCCCCAGCCCATGCGCCGAATGCGATACCGGCAAGAACCGTACCGATGATGGCGGTGAACGACTGAAGCGTGACGCCAACGTACGGTGCAAGAATCCTGCCAGCAACAATCTCAAGAACAAGAATCGCCGCAGACGCAACGAAGACGACGACACCTATGAGCCAAAGACGCATGATCAACCTTTCGGCCTGAAAGGTAGTAGGAGCAGAGGACAGAGGACAGAGGACAGAGGAGCAGAGGACAGATCTGTCCCCCTTTCAAGGGGGACGGCAGAGTGAGGGACGAACGATGCAGGGGGATGACACGCTGGTGCCCCGCAATCCCGCGTGTGCCGGCCACCCTCCTGGCTCGCAAGCTCGCCCGTCCTCCC
>JAQCAA010000023.1 GCA_027728645.1 Actinomycetota bacterium
GAGGACGGGCGAGCTTGCGAGCCAGGAGGGTGGGGGGCACAGGTGAGACTGTGACCCAGGAGCGTGTCATCCCCCTGCATCGCTCGTCCCTCACTCTGCCGTCCCCCTTGAAAGGGGGACAGAACGTGGCGGACACGGGCCTTCCGGATGCGGTAGGCGGTAGGCGCTAGGCGGTTCCTGCGAGCAAGGAGGGTGGCGCGCACAGGCGAGACTGTGACCCAGGAGCGTGTCATCCCCCTGCATCGCTCGTCCCTCACTCTGCCGTCCCCTTAAAAGGGGGACCGATTCTTGCGCCGGTCCTCCCTTGAGGGAGGACGGGCGAGCCTCGCGAGCCAGGAGGGTGCTGCTGGAGCGGGAATTGCGTGGAGGTTGCTGTTGTGTACTGCGACACATCTGGACCTAGCATCGTTAGGTGGTAGATCAAACCGACGATGTCGACGGCAAAAACGAAACCGAATCCCCGCCGCTGCGCGGTGTCCTTGGTGGTGGCCTCGGCCTGACATGGAGCTTCGTCAAGCGGCGGCCATGGTCGTTCGCCATCGCACTGTTTGGTGCGATCTTGTTTGTTTCGGCGATCGTGGCATCCGCCGTGGTTGTTGGTGCCGTGACGGACAGCCTGATTATTCCCGTGCTCCAGAATGGTGAATCGACGCAGGGAAAACTGTGGCAGGCGCTCGGGCTGATCGCCGGTGTTGCTTTATGGAAGTCCTTCGGGATCACGATTCGGCGGTCAGCTGCCGGCTGGCTCCAATACGGCACGAGGGCGGATGCACGAAAACGGTTGATCCACCACCAAACGAACCTCGACCTTGCTTGGCATGACCGAAGGTCAACCGGTGACCTCCTCTCGGTGAGCGAAGTGGACACCAATCAGGGAACGTTTGTACTTGCACCTTTCCCATATGCGACCGGTTCGCTTCTCCTTCTCTTCGGAACCGTCATCCTTGTCGCACTGTCCGATCTGTTCCTCGGTGTGGCCATTCTCATTGGATTGGCAGCGATCGTTGGTATTGACATACACGGAGCGTTTCGCACGTTTCAGCCCTTCGTCGAAGTCCAGCATGCGAGAGGTCGTGTGGCCGAGATCGCCCACGAGTCGGTCGACGGTTCCCTGACCATCAAGGCTCTCGGAAGAGGCGGGGAAGAAACCAAGCGATTCACTGAGGCATCCAATGATCTCAGAGGAAAGCTCATCAGCGTGAACACGCTTTGGATGGCCTATCGAGCGATTGTTGAGTCTCTTCCAGCAGCTCTCACGATCGTCGTAGTGATGGTCGGCGCAGTCAGATTGGCTGATGGAGCTGTTTCGCCTGGCGACATCGTCACGGTCGCCTACCTCTTGTCATTGATGACGGTGCCGATCTCTCTGCTTGGGTTTGTGATTTGGGAAATGGCCCATTCGCTCGCAGCCTGGCGCCGTGTCCAAGAGGTGCTCGACTCAGATTCTGTCGTCACTCATGGTTTGACAGAGGCGCTGCACGACGCAACAGGTGGCGGTGTGGATTCGAAAGGAGTTTCGTTCGGGTACTCACCGGATGAGCTTGTCCTCGACAATGTGACTCTCGACATTGCTGGGGGAAAGACTGTCGCCATTGTTGGCCCGACGGCTTCTGGCAAGTCGACGCTGGTTTTACTCATGGCGAGGCTTTGGGATCCAGCCACCGGCACGATCTCGCTCGATGGGCGTGATCTTCGCGACTTCGCTCAATCTGAACTTGCCGGTGAGGTCGCATTCGTTTCACAGGACTCTTTTCTCTTCGACGACACGATCGAAGGGAACATCACGCTGGGAGTTGATATCCCGAGGGAACTCGTTGTAGAGGCGACTCGCCTTGCCGGGGTGGACCGCTTCATAGATGAACTCGACTTCGGATACGACACTCGGATTGGAGAGCGGGGGACGAGCCTGTCTGGTGGGCAGAGGCAACGGGTGGCTCTTGCGCGAGCTTTGGTGCGCAGACCCCGGTTGCTTGTACTCGACGATGCGACGTCCGCTGTGGATCCGTCGGTCGAAACGAGGATTCTCAAAGGCCTGCGCCGCGCCGATCTGCCTTCAACCGTTGTGATAGTCGCATACAGGAAGTCAGCTATTGCCTTGGCGTCTGAGGTGGTGTTCGTAGATCACGGCAAAGTTATTGCTCAAGGAACACACGAAGAGCTGATGCGGAGTACGCCTGGCTACCAGCGTCTCCTGACGGCGTACGAAGAGGATTCTGTGGCAAGGAGGGAGGGACGCCATGGCAGCTGACCAACTTGCCGCTGGTCCGCTTTCAACCACACAAGCACTCCGTCGGGGTTTCGTTATCGCCCCAGCGCTTCGTCGCGGACTCGAGTTCACGATCGTGCTCGCCTTCATCGGAACAGCGCTCCAACTTGTCGTGCCAGTTGTCCTCCAGCAGATCATCGACCACGAGATCCTTGGGGGGAACAGTGTCGATACGGGCGCTGTCGCGCAGAGAGCGGTCGCCGCGCTCGCAGCTATGACTTTTGCAGGACTTGCAAGGTGGCAGTCGCTGAAGCGTTTGGTCTTTGCTTCGGCCACCGGGCTCGCAGAACTGCGAGTCAAGACATTCGGTCACCTTCATCGTCTTTCGATAATGGAGCTCCAGTCGGAGCGCCGCGGCGTACTCGTGGCACGCGTCACAGCCGATATCGAAACTATGCAACAGTTCATGGAGTGGGGCGGAATGGGCATCATTCTCGGTGTCGCCCAGATTGTTCTCGCCATGTTGGTGATGACTATCTATCGATGGCAGTTGGCCATCGCAGTGCTCTTGGGTGTCGTGATCTACACCCTGCTTCTCTTGATGTTTCAGAAGATTCTGGCCCGTGCGCATGACAGAGTCCGCGAACGAGTAGGGGATGCCCTCTCGGCCACCGGTGAGGCAATTTCGGGTCTTTCGACGGTGAGGGCCTACGGCATCGAGTCGACGATGATGCACAAGGTTGACTCGACGCTCGACGATCAGTTTCGTGCCGAGGTTCGTACGGCCATCCTCGCATCGAGTATGTTTTCGAGCGCTGAAATGTTTGCAGGGGTATTGACAGCGGTCGTGGTTGGTTTGGGCGTCGTGTTTGGCGGGGGTTGGGGCATGTCCGCCGGCACGCTCGTTGCCTACCTGTTCCTCGTCAACCTGCTCATCGAGCCAGTTCAGCGTCTCGTGGAGAGCATCGACCAGGCCCAATCGGCAGCAGCAGGCTTGCGCAAGATTCTCGGGGTCCTGGACACCGAGATCGCAATCGCTGAACCTGCCAACCCCCAAACCCTCCCAGCTTCAGGTATTGGCCTTTCGTTCCACAGCGTCACCTTCAACTACCCAGGCGGTCCTGACATCCTGACCGATGTGACGGTCGGCATTCTCCCTGGGCAGCGAGTGGCCGTGGTTGGCGAAACCGGATCCGGAAAGACAACCTTCGCGAAGCTTGCAACGCGCCTACTTGTTCCACGGGAAGGTGTTGTGCGAATCGGAGACATCCCCGTCGATCAGATTGGACTCGTGTCCCTCCGATCGCGGGTGGCCTATGTCCCTCAGGAGGGATTCCTGTTTGACGGGACTGTTGCTGACAACATTCGGTACGGAAGGCCGGGCGTTGCAGACCACGTCGTCCGTTCAGCCTTCCAAGACCTCGGGTTGCTCGATTGGCTTGATGCTCTGCCACTGGGGGCGCTCACCGAGGTGGGCGAGAGGGGAAGCAACCTGTCGGCTGGGGAACGTCAACTTGTGGCGATTGTCAGAGCCTGGATTGCCGATCCGGCGGTTCTCGTTCTCGACGAGGCGACCTCGGCAGTGGATCCAGCGCTCGAAGTCCGGATTCGATCCGCCATCGAATACCTCACCTCGGGGAGAACTTCGGTGACGATTGCCCACAGGCTGTCGACGGCGGAGGCGTCGGATCGAGTGATCGTCTTCGATGAGGGAGCAATCGTTGAGGATGGGAACCACCCGGACCTCCTTGCTCTTGGTGGCGTTTACAGCGCAATGCACGCGGACTGGGAAGTCAGCACGACAGCCGAGTAACTCCGCCATGCGCGACAGAGCCCCCAGCGTTCTGGGGGCTCTGCTAAGAAGTGGTGGGGGACTGACTGGCTTGGTCGGATCACCTTGTTTGAGAACAATATTGCCTCGCCGGCCTCCCACTACAAATACAGTATCGATCATATTGGATCTCGACTGTAGGATTCGTCATGGGTCGAGCGACCCGTTGTTGAGTGCCGATTGGCGTCAGGCTTGCCCCGATCCGTCGGTATCTGCGAGCCCTCTACCCTCACCAACATGCTTGCTGTGAGAAACATCGCCAAACGCTACGGAGACGTAATCGCTTTGGCTGACGCGTCCTTTGATGTTCGTCCTGGCCGGATAGTTGGGTTCTTGGGGCGCAACGGCGCAGGGAAAACGACGACGATGCGGACTGTCTTCGGCCTTGTAGCACCGGATTCGGGCACGGTCACCCTCGACGGGCGGCCAGTCGACGATGAGATGCGGCGTCGGTTTGGTTACATGCCGGAGGAGCGGGGACTATATCTACGGATGAAGGTTCACGAGCAGCTCGTCTATTTCGGCCAACTGTCCGGAATGGACAAGGGCGACGCCTCTGACTCCGCGGACAGGTGGCTCCTTGAACTTGGATTGAACGACCGAAGGGACTCGAAGCTAGAAGATCTCTCTCACGGAAACCAGCAGAGAGTCCAGCTGGCAACCGCGGTCGTGCACAATCCGAACGTTCTTGTTCTTGACGAGCCGTTTGCTGGTCTTGATCCCATCGGCGTCGCTTCGCTGTCGAAGGTTCTCCGAGACTTCGCGGATCGGGGTGCGTCGATTCTTTTCTCATCGCATCAACTCGATCTGGTGGAAGGGGTGTGCGAAGACGTTGCAATCATTAACGAAGGCGTTGTGGTCGTTGAGGGGACCCTCGCGTCCTTGAGGGAGCACGCCAACTATCGCCGGCTTTCTGTTGAAGTCGATGGGCAACCCTGGATGCCAAGCATTCCAGAGATCCGCGTCGTCGAACAAGATGGGGACGCCCATGCCGTGGTCGACTCATCCGTTCCAGTCGACGCCCTGTTGGCGCTCGCAAGGGCGGCAGGCGATATCACGAGTTTCTCTTACGAACCCCCTGGCTTGAAGGACTTGTTCCGAGATGCGGTTCGGGAATGAACCGGATCGATCAGATCAAAATTGTCGCGATGCGTGAGATTGTCGAACGATCGCGGTCGACGGTATTTCGAGCGTCGATTGTTGGCATTGCCTTGGTGGTCGCCGGAGCCATCGTCGTACTCTCGATCATTGGCGGCGACGATGATCCAATCTCGGTCGGCCTTGGTGGAGAGATCTTGCCTGGACTCGAAGAGGATATCTCCTCCGTCGCTGAGGCCGTTGAAACCCCGATCACGGTGTCGGTATACGAGACCGAGGACGCCCTGATTCACGCTGTACGGGAAGAGTCTGTCGATGTTGGACTGGTGAACAGTTCGACGGTGGTGACAAATTCGGGGGCAGGCACGACGGAAACGGTCATCTTGTCGACCGCTGTGAACGTTGCCGAACGCAGGATTGTCGGCGCACAAATTGGACTTTCGGATGACCAGATCAACGCGATCGTGGCGCCGGTCAGCCTTGAGTTCACCGAGCTCGAAGAGTCCCAACCGGAGGACGATACGAGGGCCGTCGTTGCCCTCGCTGGCAGTGTTGTCCTGTTCATGTCGATCGTGATGTTTGGGCAGTTTGTCGCCATGGGGATTGTCGAGGAAAAGCAGAATCGTGTGGTCGAGGTCGTGCTTTCACGGATCGATTCGACGTCCCTGCTTGTTGGCAAGGTCATCGGGATCGGCCTGCTTGGCATTGCGCAGGTGACCGTCATTGTGACATCGGCGATTCTTGCACTTGTGTTTTCGCCTTCCGACGGTTTTGCGGGTGTCGACTTGGCTGCGGTCGGCATCCCCTCCTTCGTGGCGCTCGGTTTCTGGTTCGTCCTCGGTTACCTCATGTTCAGCTTCGTCTACGCGGCATTTGGCGCCACCGTCTCGAGGCTCGAGGATCTTCAGAGCGTCGCATTCATTCCCGCGATGATTCTGCTGCCCGGATACTTCCTTGTCGTGTTTTCCGTCGGTGGGTCCGTCACCCCAATCGTCCGAGCTGCCTCGTTCTTCCCCTTCTGGACACCGATTGTCATGCCCCTGCGGATCACTCGAGGAGATGCCCAGTGGTGGGAGGTTGCTGTTTCGATCGCGATCGTCTTTGTTACGATCTGGCTGATTGTCAGGTTTGCGGCTCGTGTGTACCGAGGCGCTGCCCTTCGCACTGGTGCCAGAGTCAAGATATTGGAGGCCTTCCGCGGCACCGATGGCTAGGAGCCTGCAGACTCGTTGGCTGTGAAGCGCTCGGCAGCGCCGGTTGCCGGTGGGGGCCGTCTGAATCGAACGCCGGCAGGGGCATCGGAATGGGTCCGCTCAAGGGCGAGCCACCAGCTCGGCGACGATCCCATCGACCAGCGCATGACAGCTAGAAGATTCTTTGCCAGTCGCAGAGATCCCCTTGGCGGCTCTACTCCGAGAATGCGTCTGATGCGGGGCGGAATCGTTGCGGAAGCTCCGTTCAACAGGATTCTGTACCCCGTTCTCGCGGCGGCCGGAAGAGGGGGATTCGTCAAGAATGCAAGGGTGTCGGTCATTCCAGGGGAAACACCGAGGGCCTCGTGGGTGCTCACCCACTGAGCAAGCTCCACCTGGCCGAGAGGAAGGTCGTCCGCCCGCAGGCGCGAACCGAGGACGGCTTGCTCGGTCACGAAGGCATCCGATCGCTCCAAGTCAAGGGCTGAAGGAGCAAAGGTCTGGTAGGCGATTAGGAACGAATCAGCGAGAACGTTGTGAACCCAAGAGGCATGTCCCCCATGGTTGGCTGAGTAGGGTCGCCCTCTGTGCGATACCCCTGTAACTGGTGCATGGGCACCGAACACCGTGTCGATTGATGCCTGAACTTCTGGCATTGCGCCGTACGCCGTAGCTGTCACGTAGGCCGACGTTCGGGACAGGCGGCCGAGTGGATCCGCTCGATACTCAGAATGTTGCGCAACGCCAGCGACCACCTCGGGATGCGCCGTCTGGATCAGAAGCGCCCTAATTCCTCCAACCATGGCGCTGACGTCGCCGATTACTTCCCATGTGGATGACCCAGGTCCAAAGAGGCCAGGGTCGGGTCCGTACGTCAGCGAGTCCACTAGCGGATACTCGGCATGAGCGAAAAGGTCAGTGGCAGTCCGTGCAATGCGCTCTCGAACATTGGTCCTCAACGTCACGTCGTCGTCCTTCTACCGATTCCTACAAGGGAGACTCCTACGACAGAAAGTGCTGCTCCCGCAATGATTGCCCAGTGATGAGTTCGTCCAACAGAAGCGCACCACCCACCACGGCGACGAGAGGTGCCACATACGCCGTCATTGCGACAATCGTCGCTGAAGCATGTTTCGAAGCGTAGAGCGTGAGACCGAACGGCATCAGGGTCGATAGGAGCCCGAGAACGACGAGGAGCACCCAAATGTTCGAGTCAAAGGTTGTGACGTCGTCGAATCCGACGAACCAGCCCACCACGAGTGCTACGGCTGTGCCGGAAAGGAACATCGGCATGGCGAGGGTGATTGTGTCGTGGTGCGGCGCATAGTGTCGCTGGGCGATTCCCGCGACCGATGCGACCATGACGCCAGCAGCGGCGAAGGCGAATCCGGCAACGACATCACCGTCGGCTCCAAGACCAGATTCGCCAGCCGGGGCGATGACCACTGTCCCCGTCAGCCCGATGAGAAGCCCGAGAACCTGTCGTTTTGTGACCCTTTCCTTGATTGTGACCGCAGCGAGTACGGCGGTCGTCGCTGGGATCAGCGTGATGATCAGACCTTCGACCCCTGCAGAGATGTAGTTAAGGGATGCCATGAACAGCATCGGCGTCAGCCCCACTCGCAGCACTCCGAGCAGGGTTCCGTGCTTCCAGGCGAACGGAGTGTGCTTTGGCATTGCAAAGACCCAGAACAGGCTCAACGCGATGCTCGCTACGAGGGTCCGGATGCTGAGAACGGTCAGCGTGGATAGACCGGCCTCGTAGGCCGCACGGGTGCCGACGCCGGCGAGACCCCATCCGGCCGACGCGGAGAGGACGGCGAGAATGACTCTATTGCGCATCTACCGGACGCTAACGCTGTCACGCTCTGCTCAAATCGTCTGTTCGGACTCTGTGTGCCGGAAACGACTCGGAGCCGGTACGCTGCATGACGCACACGGTCATGTGCTCTTCCAGGACAGCCAGAGGCGTGACCGAACGATAGGAGAATCTCATCGCAGGTAAGGACGACTACTTCAGGGCGAAAGGTGTCGTGGTTGAAACGCTTCCAAACGCGACATTCCGCGTGCAGCTTGAAACCGGCCACGAGGTCACCGCTCGCGCATCTGGAAAGATGCGTAAGGGCCGAATGATCCGAATCATCCCAGGCGACTCTGTCGAGGTAGATGTCTCAGCCTACGACCCAACCAAGGGTCGAATAGTGTGGCGGTATCGGTAGTTGCGCTTCGCTTCGCTAGCTCCGGATCGCTCACTTCGTTCGCTTGCAGATCGGTCGCGGGCTCCCTTACCGATGACCGATCAGTCGCTGCGCTCCTTTACCGACCGGAACGAGACGCGGACTCGCTCCTTTCAGCTCTCAGCTCTCAGAACCGAAACGATTCCCTGTTCTGGATCGGTAGACGGTAAACGGTAGACGGTAGACCCTCCGCCCTCTGTCCTCTGTCCTCTGTTCCCGTCCTCTGTTACCTTTGGGTCATGGAACTGTATGCACGTATCAATATTCTCGATGGGGCGGCTGTCCGGCTACCTCACGGGGATATTGCTGAGGCGATCCCGCTTGATGGCGATCCTGTCAATCGCGCAAGGAATTGGGTCTCGAAGGGCGCGCATCGCCTCCATGTTGTCGACCTGAATGCTGCTGCCTATGGCGATTACAAGAACCGCGGCGTGATCGCAGACATGATCGCCGCAGTCGATGTTCCCGTTCAGGTTGGAGGGGGTATTCGCTCGGAGCGAGAGGTCGTCCGAATGCTCGGCATGGGTGCTTCGAGAGTCGTTATCGGCACGCTCGCGATGATCGATCAAGTTGCGTTTTGGGAACTGAATCGCAGACACCCAAATCGATTGTCGTTTCCCTTGACGTGAAACCGGACACAGAGATCGTCATCCGAGGCTGGACCGCACCACTATCAGGAGTGGCAAGCTCCAGACGATACGGTGGAGCAGCATGTCCGTCAAATCAATATCGTCGACGAGATTCCAGAAGATTGGCGTGATGCCCCACGCCCCGAATGCGCCGAGTCCGAACAACACTCCTTTTTGCGCCTCGGTCAAATAGTCTCCTTGAACTCGCCAGTCTGACAGGGTTAGGCGATGTGGGCACCGAACCCAGGAACTCGGACCTACTTTGTGCCGGCTGTGGGTTTGAGGTCCCCGACGATGTAGCGGGCCCCGGTCCCAGCCGCAGAGGCTCGATCGTCAGGATTGAAGAGAGCGCACGACCGCAGCGATAGACAGCCACATCCGATGCAGTCGGCAAGATCGTCCCGGAGAGCTGTTAGCTCTTCGATACGCCGGTCGAGGTCGGATCTCCATCGGGAACCCAATCGTGCCCAGTCGCGCTTTGTCGGAGTTCGACCTTCAGGGAGCGAGTCCAGAGCCTCGGTAATTTGTCGAAGTGATAGACCAACTTCTTGGGCTGCCTTGATCACCGATACTGTCCGCAACACGGACCGGTCGTAGCGGCGCTGATTGCCTCCGGTTCTCGTTGAGGTGATGAGGTCGATCTCTTCGTAGAACCGGAGCGCCGATGTAGCTACTCCCGCCCTTTCGCTGACCTGACCAATCGATAAACTCCTCCATATCGCTTGACTTCAAGTTTACTTGAAGTTGTACGGTGTGCATATGAGACACACAGCTCACCACCACGACACTCAGGAACTCGTCCCGTACGGGTACGACGACCTGAACCGCTTCCTGTCGATGATGTCTGGAGACGAGAAGCATTCCGAAGCATCGACCTCGACGCTGGATGTCATCTGGACGCTCTATGACAAGGTGCTGAAGGTGGATCCGCTCAACCCGCAGGACCCGAACCGAGACCGCTTTTACCTTTCGAAGGGCCACGGACCGATGGCCTACTACGCGGTTCTCGCTGCGAAGGGGTTCATCGCGCCGAGCATCCTGAGCGCTTTTGCATCTGCGGAGTCGCCACTTGGCCACCACCCAGACAGGCGGCGGATCCCTGGCGTTGAGATTTCCTCCGGGTCTCTTGGGCATGGACTGGGCCTTGGCGTTGGTGCTGCGCTCGCAATCGGACTCGCACGGTCACAAGGACGGGTGTTCGTTCTGATGGGCGACGGCGAGCTCGAGGAGGGGTCGAACCACGAAGCCATTGCGATCGCCGGTCGGTTCGGTATCGGGAGACTCACTGCGATTGTGATTGACAACCAGTCGGCTACCCACGGCTGGCCAGGAGGGATCGAGCAGAGGTTCGCCGTCGAGGGTTGGCTTACCGACGTGGTTGACGGCAGAGACCATGTTTCGATAGCAAAAGCGGTATCCGTATCGCATCCCGAAATGCCGCTTGCGGTTGTTGCTCGGGTCGGGGGACACCAATGAGCAACACGATGAGAAGCCGTTTCAACTCTACCGTTGTCGACCTCCTGGGTGACGACCCGCTCACGGTGGTCGTGCTTGCCGCCATTGGTGCTTCGGGATTCTCTGCTGAGACACGCCGGACATTCGGGGGAAGAATCATCGATGTAGGCATACGGGAACAAGCGATGATCGGTGTTGCAGGAGGTCTTGCGCTCGAAGGCCTTCGGCCAATCGTCATGAGTTACACGCCATTCATCGTGGAGCGCCCGTTTGAGCAGATCAAGCTCAGTCTCACCCACCAGGGGGTGCATGCAACCTTGGTGTCGATCGGTGGGAGTTGGGACGCTGCAGGCGAAGGGAGAACGCATCAAGCACCAGAGGATGTGGCGTTGATATCGACGCTCCCGAGTTGGACGGTGCATGTTCCAGGGACGCCTCATGAGGCTGAACAGGCGATTCGGACGTCGCACTGGTCAGGACAATCTCACTACATCCGTTTGACCGACGATTCCAACGCGCAATCGTTTGAAGGGGAGCTTGGAAAGGTCGCAACACTCCGGCGAGGATCAGACTCGGCGCCGACGGTTCTTGCGGTTGGGCCGGTTGCTACTGACGTTCTTGAGGCAACGACGGGGATGGATGCGACCGTCCTCTACACGACAGTTCCGAGACCGATCGATGCGAATGGCCTCAGGGCAGCCGTTGTTGGCACCGACATTGTGATTGTGGAGCCGTATCTTGCTGGGACATCAGTCGCCGAAGTTGCCGCTGCAGTGGCAGACACTCCTACTCGTATACGGGCAGTCGGGATTACCAATCCTGAGATGCAGCACTACGGAAACCCAAGGGAACTGCGTGCTGCTCACGGACTTGATGCTGTGGGGATTCGACGTGCGCTTGAAAGTGGGAGAACTCAGGTCGCATTCTGAGCCATCTGTCTGAGCACTGCATGCGCAAACAATGTCACAGAGGTGAGATACCGTCTCATGATGCACGAACCACAGCCGCGCACAACGCTAGCTCCCTCAGCAGCGCCCTGGACGACGCCGATCGACCCTGGGCCAAAGAGGCGACACTCAGCCAGAGTTGCGCAATTCTCCCGTGACGCGGACCGTCTGCTCCTGCTCGACGCCTACTCGGTCGATGATGCGACCGTTGGAATGATTTCAGCCGCAGTGTGCGCCGACTTTGGAATAGCGATGCCTCAGTTCAAGTTCAACGCACGGCGCTCCCCATACACGGGGGCGTGCGAGCCTCCTCGGTCAAATTGGGTGCAGCTTCTTGGGGAACCGACGGTCGCAGAGAGAGAGGCCAACGGATGGGGCTCGCTTCCACAAGACGGCGCTATCAGGCTTGGTAGGAGGACCACGCTGATGACGCTCGCCCACGAACTTGGGCATCACGCGGTATTCCACCTTGATCCGCCGAACACACCTGCGCACGGCCGGATCTGGGTGTTGCGGTTCGATCAGGCGGCATGGCTTGTGCGAGATGAAACCGGTGTTGGAGAGGAGTGGCTGCTTCCCGTGACCTGATAACAGACCGCTAGGTTGGCGAAGTGGCAAGTCTCCTCATCAAAAACGCACAGGTCCTTGTGACGATGGATGCCAATAGGCGCGAGATCCGAGGCGGCGGTCTGTATGCAGTCGATGGATACATCACCGAAGTTGGACCAGCGGACGACCTTCCGTCCACGGCCGATGAGGTTTTCGATCTGTCATCACATGTCGTGTTGCCAGGGTTTGTGAACACGCACCACCATTTCTATCAGACCCTTACCCGTGCGGTCCCTGGGGCGCAGAATGCGGGGCTATTTGATTGGCTCACAACGCTCTACCCGATTTGGGAGCGCATGACTGGTGAGCACATACGGGTGTCGACCAAGGTGGCCGTTGCGGAACTCGCTCTGAGCGGCTGCACGACGGCATTTGACCACTTGTATGTGTTCCCCAACGACGCAACGCTCGACGATGAGATATCGGCGGCCGCTGAGGTCGGGATCAGGTTGCACGCGTCACGGGGATCCATGAGCCTCGGTGAGAGCGCCGGGGGACTGCCGCCAGATTCACTTGTCGAAGACCACGATTCAATCCTCGCCGACACCCAACGATTGGTTGACACCTACCACGACCCGAATCCTGGGTCGATGCTGCACATCGTCGTAGCGCCGTGCTCTCCGTTCTCCGTGACACCGGACCTTATGCGAGCATCTGCCGAGCTGGCACGAGCGAGCAGCGTACGGCTGCACACCCATCTTGCAGAAACCCTTGACGAAGAGGCGTTCTGCATCGAAACATTCGGCATGAGACCCATCGAGCTTGCCGAAGACCTCGGTTGGGTCGGCGACGATGTCTGGTTTGCTCACGGTGTGTTCATCGACCCGAACGAATCCGGAAGGATGGCAAGAGCGGGGACCGGCGTCGCCCACTGCCCGTCTTCGAACATGCGTCTGGCTGCAGGAATTGCTCCCATTCGCCGCATGGTCGACCAGGGTGTTCCGGTCGGGATTGGAGTCGACGGTTCGGCAAGCAACGACGGATCCAACATGCTCTCTGAGATTCGGCAAGCGATGTTGCTTGCCAGGCTCGACGCGGCTCCGAACCAGTTTGGGGGGAGCCTGATGTCTGCGAGAACCGCTCTGGAACTCGGGACACTCGGAGGCGCAAAGGTGCTTGGGCGGAGCGATATAGGGGCACTGAAGGTAGGGATGGCAGCCGACTTCATAGCGCTCGACCTATCGAAGCTTGAGTATGCGGGTGCCCTTCATGATCCGGTCGCTGCGGTCCTGCTCGCCTCCCCGACATCGGTAGATCACAGCTGGGTCCACGGCAGGCGGATTGTGGCAGACGGAAAGCTCGTCAACATGGGGATCGAGCCGGTAATCGAACGACACAACGCTCTGGCTCAGTCACTGGTGACTTGAGGAACTCCTTCTGGCTTGAACTCTCTCCAGAAGCTCCGGAAAATCCGGGTCGATCTCGAAGTCGTACGAATCCCACCACCCGTCACGCTCAGGAACAAACCTGCGGGCCGGAGCGCCGCTTTTGAGTGCAGAACGCTTAATCGACCGCTCGGCTTCGCGGAAACTGGTAGTGGTGATATTGCCAGCAGGAATCGGCTCGAACACCGTCATCTTCACCGATCGGTCGAGCCGAACCGTTTGTGAGTACGGGAATTCCCAAACCGTGTGTGTTCCAGCAATCGCTACCGGAAGAACGGAGAGGCCGAAGTGCTTTGCGAGCCGAGCAGCGCCGTACTGAAAAGCCACTTCGATGCCCAGGATCGATCCTTGGGGGAACACAACCACGCTGGCTCCTGCTCCGATGGCGTCCCCTATCCCTTGGTACATCGCTCGCAAACTACTCACTGATGGCTCGTCGGGAACAGCGATCTGGCCGGTCGCCTTCAGGTACGAACTCAGAGCTGGCTCAGCGAAGAGCTCCTGCCGGACGGTGAACCGCAGATCGAGCGGAAGGTGTAGCAGCATCGGCACATCCATAAATCCTTCATGAAGCGGCATCACGATGTATTGGGTATCCGTCTTGATGTTGTCGGCGCCGGAGATCTCGAGGTTGACTCGTAGGAGCCGTCTCACAGAGCGAGCCCACAGCCTCTCAGCCGTGTGGCTTGCACCTGACGTCATCAGCCACTGGACCTTCGCGGCTCCTCGGAGCGCGCTGAAACCGAGAACTGCGTTTCCGGCATGAATGCGCACCCGGTTGCCGCTGGGCGATGTGAATCCGAAAGGTATCCGCTGAGTATTGGGTGTCGGGACCGCTCGGCCGGTCGTGGGTTCGTCAGACATGTTGGTGTGTCAACGGCAAAGGCACGTGTGGGATTCCGCTTTGAGCTGCTGGCGCATCGGGGCGCGCGAGATTCGCAGCGTCAGCGCTGTTCCCGGTGGTACGGAATCCCGAGCGCCTCGGGAGCACCGAGGAACCGTGCGCGCTTTCCACTTGTGAGCACGATCATGGCCACGATTGCGAGGACGAACGGCAACATTGCAAGCAGGGTCGAAGGAATATTGCTCCAAGGCTCTCCAAGTGTTTGGAGAGTGAACTGGATGCGCTCTGCTGCACCGAATAGGTAGGCGGCAAAAACTGCCCGCCAAGGCCTCCAACTTGCAAGAATCACGAGGGCGATGGCGATCCATCCTGCCGCCCCGATCGGGTCGTCTTGCCATGTCGGAACGAGGGCCAGTGAGAAGTAGGCACCACCAAGGCCCGCAAGCGCTCCGCCGATCATCACATGGATGTACCGGATGCGGGATACGTGGATTCCTGCGGCTTCAGCGCTTGCGGGGTCCTCGCCTACGGCCCGCAGAGAGAGCCCCATTCGCGTTCTGAAGAGATAGAAGCTCGCAGCCCCAGCCACGACCCACGACAGGTAGACGAGGATGTCGTGGCCGAACAACAGGGGACCGAAAACGGGGATATCAGCGATCCCTCCGACGGCCATCGGTTCGAACTCAGCCCTCGATGGATTCCCAACAAGGGGATTGCTTCCTGCTCTGCCCAGGAAGCTCGCAAGACCCGTCCCAAACAGGGCAAGTGCGAGACCAGATACGATTTGGCTCACCCTCAGCGTGATGGAAGTGAAGGCATGAATCCACGAGAAGGCAGCTGAACTGATCATCGCGACGATGACGCCGAGAAATAGGCTTCCGGTTTCGAACGTGGCCCAGAATCCGGTGACGGCTCCAATGAGCATCATTCCTTGAACACCAAGGTTCAAGATGCCGGCTCGTTCGGTGATGATCTCGCCGATCGTTGCGAAAATCAACGGGGTACCAAGAGTGATGGCGGCGACCATTGTGAGGATCAGTTGGGATTCGTTCATGTTGCCTTCACCATTTCAGTCTCCACTGACGGTGCCTTGTCCGGTCGGTGGATCCGGTTCCGGATGAAGAACTCGCCTGCCACGCCGTGGGCCTTATGTTGAAGTCAGCAAGTTCAGCCGCCGAAGCGTTTATGCCGGATCTCAATGTCGCGACTGGTGGTGCTATTCCAGCCGAATTCACCAATGTTTGGACAGGGATCTACGATGACAAAGCTTGGGGAGCGATACTGCTTGCGATTGTGCTTCTAGCAATCGTTGGAGCGGTCTTCATGCCGAAGATGAACGAGGCATGGTCAAGGATGCAGGGAATCACGGTGCTCGTGCTTGGAGTCCTCGTGATTGTCATCGGAGGAGTTGCAACAATGACGGCCCTCGATGATGCCAGCACGCTCGCCGACGGGTTCGCGGGTTTGTTCGCTGCAGGCCAGATCCCAGAAGCGTGGTCTGTCTCGATCGGGGTAGGTTGGGTCATGTTGATCGTCGGTGGCGCTGTCGCAGGTATAGGTGGAATTCTGACCATGATGGTACGCCCAGCCGACGCTTCGTAGGCGAGTCGTCAGGAAGCAGTTGAAAGGGGACGGTCCTTCGTGGATCGTCCCCTCTCGCGTCACATCTCGGATTGCCCGAATCCCGATAACGGAGGAACCGACCCAGCACAGCTGTCCCCGAACAGCGCCACCGTCAGTGCGACCGTCCCGCCTCGCATGATTCGCCTGTGCGCGCCACCCTCCTGGCTCGCAAGGCTCGCCCGTCCTCCCTCGAGGGAGGACCGAAGAATGGGCGGGGACGACTGTGCCGAGATCGGTCCTCCTTTCAAGGGGGATGGAAGAGGAGCGCAGCGACGATTCAGTGGGATGACACGCTCGTGCCTCACATGACTCGCCTGTGCGCGCCACCCTCCTGGCTCGCGGGATTCGCCCCACGATCTGTCCCCCTTTCAAGGGGGACGGCAGAGTGAGGAACGAACGATGCAGGGGGATGACACGCCGGTGCGTCGCAGTCTCGCGAACCTCGTTCTTCCTCCCTCATGGGGGACCGAGGAAGTGGAAGAGGAGTCCCGTTCGGCGTCAGACGTCAGCCGCCAGGTGAGCTGAGCCTCACCACGGGGATGAGGCGTTCGGTTCTGGACTGGTACGTCGCGTAGTCCGCATAGGCCTCGACGATTCGGGGCCACCACTCGGACCGCTCCTCAGTCGAGAGGGTTTCGGATTGAACCGTCCTTGTTTCGCCGCCGACCTGCGCGGTCGCGCGGTCGTTGACAAGAAGGTTCCGATACCAATCCGGATGGTTCGGTCGCCCCCCGTAGGACGCAATCACGATCAAGTCGTTTTGGTCCGTGAGGTACAGCAGAGGAACCGTGTGATTGGCGCCAGTGCTCCTGCCGATGGTTGTGAGCAACAGCATGTCGTTGTTCGCGAGTCGGGTCCCGAACTTTCCCCGAGACGCGCGCAACACCAAAGTGTGGAGGTGTGAGAGAAACTTCACCGTCGGGTCGCGCATCGGGGAACGATAGGGAAGGGAGACCCACTTCAACCCGCGGCGTCGAACTGCCCATCGCTCGTTACGTATTCACCGTCGATGGTTGGATCGATTGCGGCTGCTGCTGCCTTCAGAGCCGATTCCACGGCGTCGGCGTCGATGCCACTCGCAAAGACGAACCCAAGGTATCGGTCACCCTCCGGGAGCGGTGCGACTGTTTTGCCAAACGGGACGGTGATCTCGATTTCATCAATCCCTTCGATCCCAGATGCACCCTCGATGCCATCGATGCCCGTGAGGGTTCCGGCCGCTGGAATCGGGAGCATCAGGACTCCGGTGGCCGGCTTGCTCTGTTTCTCCATACGGCTTGAACGGCCGACTGCGGACCGTATGACAACGCTCTCGAGTGGTTCTGCCAACAACCCGAAGGTCAAGGATCGACCGCACAGACCGCCGATCGATCGCGCCGCTATCTCGATGATGTAGACAGAACCATCGGCGTCGACTCGAACTTCGGCGTGTACTGGACCTGTGACTAACCCAATGGCGTCAATCGCGGTGCGGACCGTTGCGATGACACGGTCTTGCACAGCTGGTGCCTGACGAGATGGCGACACGAACATCGTTTCTTCAAAAAAGGGACCAACGAGCGGGACCGGCTTGTCGATTAACGCGAGGACTTCAAGATCACCATCGACCATTATTCCTTCAACCACCATCTCGTGGCCAGCGATGTACTGCTCAACGATCAAAGATGCGGACCTGATGAGACCGGCGTCCTCAAGGATGTCGCGAATTCTGGCTTCGATCAATGGTGCAGCTTCAGCGCCGTCGACTCTGATGACTCCCCGACTTGCAGCAAGCGAAGTTGGCTTGACAACGACAGGAAATCCGATCTCGGCGGCCGAATGCGCCAGCCTGTCGGTTCCGACCTCACGGAACGCCGGCTGTGACACCCCACCTGCTTCCAAGAGACGTCGCATCGAAAGCTTGTCGCGGGTCGCGTCAACAGCGGAAGAGGGGTTCGTTGCCAAGCCGAGAAGTGCTGATGCCGCGGCAGCGACCCTGACCCCCTGGTCGTCCACGGCGACAACTGCCGCCGCACTTGGTGCCTCGGCGGCTATTCGGGCCGCGCCCTCCGCCGGATTGTCGAGGTCGATTTCGATCGTCGAATCGGCCCGATTGGCAAAGGGCGAATCCGCGTCTGTTGCCACCACGACCCGGAGCCTCTGAGCTCGCGCAGCTGCCACAAAGTCTCCCGTTCTGTAGCTCTCGCAACTCGCGACGATGACGATGGTTTCCACAGTCACATCATGCCGTCGCCGTGTTACAAGTGGTGCAACCCGTACTATTGGCCGATGCCGCACGTCCCAGATCCGATTGTCACCATCGACCCAGCGGTTCGCCCGATGTTGCTCGACATCCGGAACCGAGAGGATGACGCCGAAGATCTTGGCCTCGTTATCACGATTAGTGGCGTCGCAGACGGTGAGTTCACATATGGGACGGCGTTCATGCGCGTGGACTCGGCGCTTGACACCGACCTGATCCATGACGACGGGACGCTCCCGGTGGTCGTTGCCGAGGGCGATGCCCCAAGTCTCACCGGTGCCTCACTCACCACCTCAAAGAATCTCATGAAGCCGGGGCTGACGATTGAAAACCCGAATTCACCAAGTCCGTCGATCTCATCTGGCATGGTTCAGGGAAATCTCACCGGAAGTGTTGCGGAAAAGGTCATCAAGGTTCTCAACGAGGCCATCAACCCATCGATTGCATCTCATGGCGGAAGAGCGGAACTTGTCGCAGTCGAGGAATCAGTCGCTTACGTTCGACTCGGTGGTGGGTGCCAGGGTTGCGGAATGGCGTCGGTAACTCTCTCACAGGGCATCGAGACAACGATCACCGATCTGGTGCCAGAGATTTCAAAGGTGATCGATGTCACCGACCACGCTTCTGGCGAGAACCCTTTCTACGAGAAGGCCAAGAAGTAGCCAGGAACGGAGCCGACTGCGACTACCAGACCCTGGCTCGCTCGTTGACAGGGCGGATTGCGGCGGAGCCATCTGGAATCCCGAATGCTGCGGCGAATTCGTCAAGGTTTGAAAGCGGACCGGTAACCCTGAATTGAGCAGGCGAATGCGGGTCGCTGTTGACGATCAGCCTGAGGTATTCCGGCGTGGAGTTCATGCGCCAGACTCGAGCGTATGAGAGGAAGAATCGCTGCTCGGGGGTCAATCCGCCAATGGGATCTCTCCCAGATTCGTCGAGCATTCGTCCAAGAGCGGAGAAGGCAAGCGTCAACCCTGCAAGATCTGCAATGTTCTCGCCGAGCGTGAGAGCGCCGTTGACCGATAGTCCGTTTTCGATCTCGAATTGATCGAATTGGTCAGAGATCATCTTGGCCCTGGCATCGAACTCGATTCGATCGTCTTCTGTCCACCAGTTGCGAAGGTGGCCGGTCGCGTCGTACATCGAACCCTTGTCGTCGAAGCCATGGGTAATTTCGTGACCGATCACGGCCCCGATGCCGCCAAAGTTGACAGCGTCGTCTGCGTCGGCAACGAAAAACGGCGGTTGAAGTATCCCTGCGGGGAAGACGATCTCGTTGCGCTCTGGCCAGTAGTACGCGTTGACGATGTGCGGTGGAAGGAGCCACTCGTGAGGATCCAGTGGTTTGCCAAGGAGCGAGATGTTGCGGTCGAATTCGAATTCTCTTGCTTCCAAGCGGTTCGTGAGCCAGCTATCCCTGCCGATTGTGAGGTCGGAGTAATCCCTCCACACATCCGGGTACCCAATCTTGTAGCCGAAGCCAGCGAGCTTCTCTAGGGCCTGGTGCTTGGTTTCTTCGCCCATCCACTCCCGTGTCTCGATGCTCGTTTTCATCTCCACGAGGATCCGCTCGACCAACCCTTCGACTCTTTCCTTTGCTGATGGAGGAAAGTTGTCTCGCACGTAGAGCTCTGACACCAGCTGTCCGACGCCTCCACCGACCGCGGCGACTACGCGCTTCCACCGAGGTTTCTGGACCTGCTGCCCAGACACTTTGACACCCCAGAAGCTGAACGATTCATCCTCGAAACGCGCAGGCAAAGCACTTGCCACAGAGCTGATCAAGTGCCAAACGCAGTAGGACTTCCACGAAGCGATAGGGATCTCGTCGAACATGGTGTCGAGTTCGGTGAAGAACTCTGGCTTGTCGATGTTCACCGCGGGTTCTTGAGCTGCTCCGATTACCTCGACCCACTCTGAGAGCATCGCAGTTGGCGTGAGCTCAGCGAGTTCGCTTCGAGTGAACTTGTTGGTGGTCGCCTCGACGTCGCGCCGTTCGACAGCGGTGTTCGATGCTTCGGCGAGCCTCAGCTCGATATCCCAAATCGTCGCAGCCGCAGCCGTTGCGGCTTCTTGAGAGCGACCGAGTAGCTCGAACATGGCTGTCGTGTGATCGCGATACGACTGGGCGAGTTCGAGAGATTGTTCGTCGGTTCGCGTGTAGTAGTCCCTGTCAGGGAGTGACAGTCCACCCTGATTGATGTAGAGGAGGTTCTGGGACGAATCTGTGCGGTCTGGTTCGACATGCCAGTCCCAACCGACTCCAGCCCCGATCCGAATGAGTTCGGTGAAGGCAGTGCGGAGGTCCTCGACGGTATCGATCCCGTCGATGAGGTCGAGCCAGTCTTGGATCGGGTCAAGCCCTGCGGCCTCGATGGCGTCTGTGTCCATGCCGCTTGCGTAGAAGTCGCCGACCTTTTGTGTCGTCGATCCTTGTTCGGCTCCACTCTCTGAGGCCTGTTTGAGGAGTTCGTGGACGATCTGTTCGTTGCGGGTGTGGAGTTCGTGGAACGCACCCCATGCTGAATATTCGGGAGGGACCGGATTGGAATCGAGCCATCCTCCGTTGGCCCAGCGCCAAAAATCCGTCGCGGGTGATGCGGCTGTGTCCATGTCCTGAGGGTCAAAGACGATGTCGTCCGATGAGAGAGTCGGTGCCAAAGGTTTGTTAGTCATGTTGCCTCCGATCAGCCGAAACCCTACCCCGCATTGCGTTGTGAACATGCGAGCTGATCTCGGCTGATGGCAGGAACCACGACGCTGTGGCCCACCGGATATGATGCGAGCCTTCCCATGCAGAACACCTGGGACAGGGAGGTAGCGGTGTCGAAGCGACGAGTCTTCGTCAAGACCGTCAAGAGCGGTCTTCAGCTCACAACACAAGACGAGAACCTCGGCACCTTTATCGGCGTTTTCACGCCTTCGATTCTCACGATTCTCGGCGTCATCATGTACTTGCGCGCCGGGTGGGTCGTTGGCAACGTCGGGCTGCTCGGTGCGTTGCAGATTGTGGTTATCGCAAACCTCGTGACCTTGGTCACAGCTCTGTCGGTGTCTGCAATCGCCACGAATATGAAGGTCGGTACCGGCGGCGCGTACTTCATGATTTCGCGAAGCCTCGGCATCGAGGTTGGAACGGCAATTGGCATACCGCTGTTTCTAGCCATGGCCTTCTCTGTCACGCTGTACGCCTTCGGTCTCGCCGAGAGCGTGTTGGTGGTCTGGGAGGACGCACCGCAACGACCGATTGCTGCGCTAACGATCCTCGTCGTAGCGGCGCTCGCCGCAAGGGGTGCGGGGGTGGCGCTCAAGTTGCAAATTCCGATCATGGTTGGCGTGGCGCTCTCGCTGGCTGCCCTTGTTTACGGTGTCGCGACGAACACGACGGGGTCTTTGCCGATGCGGGACACGATTGCGAACCCTGAGGAGTTCTGGACTGTGTTTGCGGTGTTCTTCCCTGCCGTCACAGGGATTCTGGCGGGTGTCAGCCTGTCAGGAGACCTCAAGAAACCACAAAAGTCGATCCCGATCGGGTCGATCGCCGCCGTACTGACCGGTTTCGCGGTGTACGTGTCGGTGCCCATTCTTCTTGCGCTTGCAGCCACACCCGATGAACTTGCTAAGAACAGTCTCATTTGGTTTGACCTCGCTGGGCCCTTCGGCTTTCTGATCTTGTGGGGGCTGTGGGGAGCGATCTTCTCGTCTGCGGTCGGCAGCGTGCTCAGCGCTCCGCGAACCCTGGGAGCAATGGTCGACGACAGGGTGATTCCTCGTGTGTTCGGCAAACGAGTGAGGTTGATTCGGGGTCCAGGAATGCCGCTCGTGATCACGTTTGGACTCGCGCTCGCCGGCGTAGGTCTTGGGGACATGGACGCCGTCGCTCCAATCCTCACCATGTTCTTCCTCGCAGCGTACGGAACGATCAATCTCGTCGCTGGCGCAGAGAGCCTTGCCGGAGATCCATCCTTCCGTCCGCGCCTGAAGGTGCCGTGGTGGCTGTCAATCGCAGCCGCGATTGCGTGCTTTTGGGTAATGTTTCTTGTCAACCCGTTCGCGCTGGGTCTTGCTCTTCTCTTCGAGTTCGGAATCTACTTC
>JAQCAA010000141.1 GCA_027728645.1 Actinomycetota bacterium
GTCGGCTATCGGCGGGATAGTCTCCGCTGTTTTCCTAGCCTTGCTATTGCCCATCATTCGGCCATTCATCGTCAATTTCTCGTACGCTGAGATCTCGGTCATGGCCTTATTCGGAATCAGCATGGTCTCTGCCCTCTCCAGAGGCGCCGTGCTGAAGGGGCTCGTCGCTGCGGTATTCGGCTTGCTGGTCACTACCATCGGGATCACCGCGTTCTCCACGGTTCCACGTTTCACTTTTGGCCAGCTATACCTTACCGATGGTCTTCCTTTGATCCCGGTACTTCTCGGCGTATTCGCTCTGCCTGAAGTGATCGACCTCACGATGACCCGCAAGCCGGTTTCAGAAACGGGAGAAATATCCACGGCCGAAGTGATGCGTGGAGTTCGCTACGGCCTCAGGCATTGGGGAGTTGCCGTCAGGCAAGGGCTCATCGGAGTGTTGCTTGGCATCATCCCTGGTGTGGGATCGGGCGTCATTGACTGGATGGCCTATGCCCTCGGCATTTCACTGACGAAAGACAAGAGCCAGTTCGGAAGCGGCAGTCTCGATGGCGTTCTGTTCGCCGAATCCGCTCAGAACGCTCAGAACGCCGGGCAGGCGGTACCGACGCTAGCCTTTGGCATCCCTGGCAGCGTGTCCTGGGCTCTCGTGCTCACGGGCATGCTTTCGTTCGGGCTGGCACCTGGCATCGGCATGCTCACAACGAACCTAAATATCACCGTCGGAATCGTGCTCGCGATAGCCATCGGGAACCTGCTCATCTCGGTGTTGGCAGTGGGGCTTACGGGTGCCATCGCGAGACTCACTTTGATTCCGTACCCGTTCATCGGGGGCCTGTTACTCCCGCTGATGTTCCTCAGCGCGTTCCAGACCAGCTATAGCATGCTGGATGTCGTGGTCACATTGGTGTTCGGCGCTTTTGGCCTCGCGATGAAATGGTGGGGTTGGCCGCGACCGCCGTTCATCCTCGCGTTCATCCTTGGCCCTGTCGTCGAGCGGAACGTTTGGCCTGCCCTTCAGATTGGTGAGGGGCCGCTGATCTTCCTTACGAGACCGTTCGCCCTCTCCATCCTGCTTCTCGGAACGGCCTTCATCGTGTTTATCACGTGGGCGCTGCGGGATCGGTCCATTTCTGTTCTACCCATCGCCCAGAACGAACCTGCACCCCTGGATGTCCCGTCGGCGATGTCCTTGGGCCCCTTGCACTTCAGCCGACGCACATTGGATCGTCGCTGGCGATGGGAGTATCTGCTTTGGCTGGTGATGATCGGATGGGTGGGTGGGGTCGTTTTTCCGGCGACGCTCGGCTACTCAGGGCCTACCCGCTTCCTGCCCTTCTGGGGTTCGATCGCATTTTTCTTCGTGATGGGCATGTTTGTCGTCACCACGATCCTGCCAAAGGCAGTTCACGGCACAGGAAAGATCATGGACATCGGAATGCGAAGCGGCTCCGATAACGTCGCGATGCGTAAGCTATTTCCGCTGATCGCCTGGGTTGTTGGTTTCGTGATACTTGCTGGTATCACGGGATTCCCCTTGGCTACGGTAATATTCCCTGTCGTTTTTATCCCTTTCAACACAGATCTTCGGGGACGTCGGCTCTCGTACGTGTTGATTCCTGGGTTGCTAGCGGCATTCGTCAGCTATGGAATCATGGACTCCTTGCTTCACGTGCTATGGCCACATCCCTTCATCAGGGACTGGTTCTTGGGGTGACCAGGAGTCAGCTTCGGAGAAGATCAAGGCTCACCGCGCTATGCTTGAGGCAACAGGTAGCCCAACCCTTCGGGTTGAACAGAATATGAACAAAGTAGGAGAAACACATCATGCCAGTCGATCTTGAGAGGGTAATAGACGCAGACGGACACATCTTCGAGGATGCTGCGGCTATCTCGGCCATGATGCCCGCAGGCTTCAAAGAACGCGGGCCGTTCCCGATGACTCGCCTGTTTCCGCCCCTAGACCACATGCACTCAGCGAGTGTTTTCACCGCACCACCAGGCTCGTTCGAGAATTCGGGAACGGACGGATGGAAGTCGTTCATGCGCGACGCAGGGATCGACGCGACCGTTCTCTACCCAACTTCGGCGCTAGCCTACGGGAAAATCGTTTCCATCGAGTTTGCCGTTGCCGTCACGCGTGCCTACAACGATTGGCTGTACGACGCATACATGAAGAACGACTCCCGATTCAAGGGTATGGCGCTTATCCCCATGCAAGACCCTGTCGCAGCCGTCGCTGAAATGCGACGGGCGGTTGAGGATCTGGGCATGTGCGGCGTGATGCTACCTGCTACCGGGCTGAAGGCCCACCTGGGCTCGCGAGAGTATTGGCCTGTCTACGCTGAGGCGGAGCGACTGGGCGTGTGCATCGGCGTCCACGGCGGGTGCCACAGCGGTTTGGGATTCGACGACTTCAACGTCTACCCAGCGGTTCACGGGTTGGGCCACGCCTTCGGTCAGATGATTTCCTTCTCCGGAATCTTGATGAACGGCATCTACGATCGCTACCCCGGCATAAAGATTGGGTTCCTCGAGGGAGGACTCGCGTGGTTGCTCGTCTGCCTAGAGCGATTGAATGAATCGTACTCAACCCACATCCCATTCGATCCAGACGGCATGTTTCTTCAGCTGAAGGACGGCGAGAACGTCGCGCAGTACATCATTCGCCAGATGAAGGAAGGCCGGATCTTCGTCGGCGTAGAAGGTGGAGAACATGCGCTCGCCTATGCCGTCAAGGTGTGTGGCAACGAGGCTTTCATGTACTCCTCAGACTTCCCGCACGAAGTGAACCGAGAAACGGTCCGACACGAGATCGACGAGTTGCTGGAGTCCGAGATGTCCGATGAGGACAAAGAGGCGATTCTCCACAAAAATGCTCTGAAGTTCTACAAGATATAGCCCTGTCGTCAACACGTTTCAGTTAGTTCTGGAAATTTCCAGGGTTGGCTTGAAGCGATCCTCGGCTAGACGGGTTCCTCCCAATCCGTCCGGCACAGATCGGCCCACCTAAAATACCGGTGGGCCGATCTGTTCTTATGATGGCACTCAAGGAACCGTGAACTGAACTTCGTTGCCCTGGCGTGACCAACGAGCAGCGCGAAGAGTTGGTCCGAGAAGTACTCAAGTCGACCAGGATGAAGGGGAGCTGCCTGGTCGAGGTCGAACCAAAGGCCGATTACCGGCCTTTGTTCGCCCATATGTTGAGCGAAGGGGTAAAAAATGGTCGGGGTGATTGGATTCGAACCAACGGCCTCGTACACCCCATGCACGCGCGCTACCGAACTGCGCCACACCCCGACGTGACATCACTCTAGCACACCAAACCCGCTTCCTCCAACCCCCGCAACCAGGCCACCATCTGCTTCCCAGTGATATACTGGAGAGGCTGTTAAGTGGGCTTCCTGTCCACCCAATACCCGATGGAGCGCACCATGGAAGAGCTGCGAGACAAACTCGCGAATCTCGTCGAACGTATCGGCGGGATAAT
>JAQCAA010000024.1 GCA_027728645.1 Actinomycetota bacterium
CGATCACTCGAATCGAAGGCTTATTGGGTATCACGGGAGCGCAGATCCAGCCGAGGTAGAAATCCCCTTGCTCGTGTGGCATCAAATCGAACAAAACCCTACATAGTTTGTGTCAATTTGCCGAACATCGCACGCGGAGTTGACCACGACCTCGAAGCGGCTCCTCCGACCCCGACGGATCACCAAGGCATTTCGAACGCTCCGAACATTTACAAGGAAGACGTGCAGTGTTCAAGCATTGCCCACAAGATTCAAGCAGTCAGAACGGAAACGGGAAACAAACAGAAGGTGATCATCGACGGGTTCGCGAAGGGCTCAGGTATTTTCGATGGAAGGCTGACACTCGGGTTGCCGGATCGCGAGTTCAGCTACTACAGCACCATGATCGATGACGTAAAAACCCGGTGCCCCGGAACCGATACTGAGACTGAGATTGTTGCATGTGTCATCGCCAATCCTGGCGCCATTCTGTTCGACGATGACATCCAAAACTCGACCCGACTCGCTCGGGTGCCCGTTCTCCACCAAACCGAATGGCCTACGGGCTCGAAGTACGTTTCGTTCAAAAGGTTCTCGTCCGTGTATATCCAGGCCCTCTCCGGAGGCTGTAAGAACGACGGTTCATGCGACCTCGCAGTTGGCCCGGGCCTCCCTGGACCCAAGTAGCTCACGACTGACGATCCAGTTAGCTGTGACGGCGATTGGCATTCCAGACCTCGCGCTTCCAGAGGAGATCCGCGATGGGTTCGGCACCCCAACGGTCGATGCCTACGCTCTGAATCGGTAGGCAGAGCAAAGTCACGCTCGACCCATCCTCAGGGATCCAGAATCTCTATTTGCCCTACGTCCGTAGTGGTTATAACCTTGCCTAAACAATTGTTAAGCCACCGCGAAACATTCGGTGGCAACGACGCAGGGAGAGACTGTGAAACGGATCGTGGTGCTGATCGCTGGGTTGGCAATGATTGCGGCGGCGTGTTCCGCCGGCGCCGCAGACCGATCAATGACGCTCTACTCGGGACGGTCCGAGGATCTGGTGCAGCCGTTGATTGACGCTTTCACCAAAGAGACCGGAATCTCGGTCACCGTCAAGTACGCAGGATCGACAGACCTTGCCACGACAATTCTCGAAGAAGGGGATGCATCGCCAGCTGACGTGTTCTTCGGTCAGGATCCGGCATCGCTTGGCACTGTTGCTCTCTCGGGTCTCTTCGACGTTCTTCCCTCAGACATCATCGATTCGGTCCCAGCACGGTTCTCAGACGACGAAGGACGCTGGGTCGGTACCTCGGGACGGGCCAGGGTTGCCGTGTATGACTCGACCTTGGTAGCACCCAACGAGATGCCAACTACAGAAGACGGGTTCGGCTCGAGCGAATGGAATGGGCGTGTTGGTATCGCTCCGTCGAACGGATCGTTCTTGGCCTTCGTTGCCGCAAAGATTCTCATCGATGGTGAGGCGAAGACCCGTACCTGGCTCGAAGCGATGGCAGCGAACGATGCACAAAAATATCCCAATAATTCTGCGATCGTCGCGGCAGTCAACGCCGGAGAGATAGAAGCAGGGCTCGTCAATCACTACTACCTGCTCAGAGCTCTCGCTGAGAATCCTGACGACGTAGGTGCAAACTTCTTTTTCCCAGCTCCAACGGCTGGCTCGCTTGTCATGCCTGCCGGCGCGGGAGTGTTGTCGAGCAGCGACCACAAGGACGAGGCCATTGAGTTCATCAAATGGCTCCTGACTGCCGAATCTCAGACATATTTTGCGCAGGAGACGTTCGAGTACCCACTCGTGCCAGGCATTCCAGCCAGTGCCGTGCTGCCAGCAATCGACTCGATTCCAACGCCGGATCTCAACCTCTCAGATCTTGCAACGGTGCTTGACCTCGCAACTGACCTCGTCGCCAAGGCCGGACTGTTGTGACATCTGGCCGCACCGTGATCGACGTCGGTCCTGTCGGCATATCAGCTTCCGTTGCTTCTGCAAGAAGAAGGAGTGCCACCCGAAAGGCTCCGTGGTGGCTTTGGGCCGGGGCGATCGTGATCGTTCTACCCCTCGCGCTTGCGATTGTATCGCTCCTGTTTCGAGCGCTCGATGCCACAGATGCGGCATGGGAGACTCTCTTCAGTCTGCGGACGCTCAGCCTTTTGTGGCGCACATTCTTACTTACGACGCTTGTGACGACGACCGCCACGGCGGTTGGGGTCGGCGGTGCATGGCTTCTCGCCAGAACCGACCTTCCCTTCAAGCGAGTCTGGGGGGTCGTGTTCGCCCTCCCCCTTGTCATCCCCTCGTACGTGATTGCCATGGTTCTCGTCTCGGCTTCTGGAAGTCGCGGCTTGATAACGCAACTTGTCGGATTCGGAATCCCGTCCATGACAGGACTCGGAGGCGCTTGGCTTGCGCTCACCGTCGCGACGTATCCGTACGTGTTCCTCATCACCGCCGCAGCGATTGGGCGCATCGACCCAGCCCTTGAGGAAGCCGCACGCGGACTCGGAGCGTCATCGATGCGGGTTCTGCGGACCGTCACTCTCCCACAACTTCGGCCGGCGGTCGGGGCCGGAGCACTTCTGGCAGCGCTGTACACCTTGTCGGACTTCGGGGCTGTTTCGCTCATGCGGTTCGATGCGTTTACGCGTGTCATCTACGCCCAATATTCGGGCCGCCTCGACCGGACGCCAGCAATCGTGCTTTCGATTGTCCTCATTTTCGCCGCCGGAGCAGTCATCTGGGCCGAACGCAGAACACGCGGCAGGGGAACCGTGTTCTCCTCGACTCCGAACAGGAAGCCGACACTCCACCGCCTTGTCGGAATCAGTCGGATCCTCGCTGTTGGTGCAATGTCAATCGTCGTGCTAGTTGGAATGGTTCTCCCCATCGGGGTGCTCGCCACATGGGTCGTGCGCGGAATGAGCAAAGGCGCCGACATCTCAGTCCCGTGGAGTGCCGTGATCGGTTCGCTAACGGGAGGAACCTTGGCAGCTGTGGTTGCCATGTTCTTCACCATCCCCATTGTTGTTCTTGCGGCCCGATTCGCCTCGCGCCGCACGATGCTTCTCGAGCGGTCTGTGTTCGTTGTGTTTTCGTTGCCACACATAACAATCGCAATTGCTGTAGTCGCGTTCACAATCGCATGGCTCCGTCCGATCTATCAAACGATGTTCGTGCTGATCTTCGTGTACGCAGCGATGTTCATCGCCGTGTCAACGAGCGCAGCAAAGGCGACTCTCCTTCAGGTCGACCCTGCCGTCGACGATGCATCGCGATCCCTTGGGCGCGGGCCATTTGCGACTCTCACGAAAGTCACCGTTCCATTGATGTCCAAAGGACTTCTCGCCGGAGGCGCTCTCGTGTTCGTAACCACGATCAAGGAACTACCGGTCACACTTCTGCTGAGCCCACCAGGGTTTTCAACGCTTGCGGTGCGAACGTGGGCAGCGGCGGACGAGCTGTTGTACTCCCGAGCCGCCACGGCGGCGCTTATCCTGATCGCGATCTCGGTACTCCCCGTGTACTACCTCACCATCAAACCGAAGGAGGTCGTTCGTCGATGAGCGAAGACATCATTTCAGCTGACAGCATTTCGGTGTCATTTGATGGCGCGGTCGCGTTGAACGATTTCTCTCTCAACGTCCCTGCCGGAGCTCTTCTGACGCTTGTCGGCCCCTCAGGCTGTGGCAAGACAACCGCGCTTCGGGTCATCGCCGGTTTCCAGGATGTGGACGCTGGAGCAGTTTCGATTCGAGGAATTGAGGTGCTTGGACCAAAGACCAACGTCCCACCAGAGAAGCGCAAGGTCGGGATGGTGTTCCAGGACTACGCGTTGTTCCCCCACATATCCGTTGCAGAGAACGTCGGTTACGGCGTGCGAGGATCGGATCGAGTCAGCCGCGTCGATGAGGTGCTCGAACTCGTTGGCCTTGTCGGATACGGGTCGAGATTTCCCCATGAATTATCCGGAGGAGAACAGCAAAGGGTGGCGCTCGCGAGAGCCCTTGCTCCCTCCCCCGATGTCGTCCTACTCGACGAACCGTTTTCAAACCTCGACGCCCCGCAGCGCGAGAGGATGCGTCGGGAACTCAAGAAGATCATCAAGGCCGCAGGAGTAACCGCGGTGTTGGTAACCCACGATCAGGCAGAGGCTTTGGCAATCGCCGATGTGGTAGCCGTGATGCGAGGAGGCACCATCGTCCAAGTCGGGAGGCCAGATGCTGTTTACCGCTTCCCCGCGGACCCATGGGTTGCCGGATTCCTCGGCGACGCCCTCATGTTCGACGGCAACGTGTCCAACGGACAGGTCGCGACGACTATCGGCTCAATCGAAAGCGATCTCGATGACGGAACCTCGGTCCAGGTGATGATCCGTCCAGAGTGGATCAGTCCAACCGTTTCTGAAACTGGCACGTCGACGGTGGTTGACACCGAGTTCTACGGACACGACCAGCGAGTCGAGATCAGACTCAATGGCGGCGACATGGTCGAAGCTCTCGTCCCCTCCCTCAATTCGATCCAAGTCGGCGACACCGTCACGCTCAGCGTCCTCGACGCCGTCGTGTACGCGGCTCAGCACACTCTTCCGGGTACCAGGCAGGGCTGAAGAACTCGCGCAGACGTCAGCCCTTTGTTCGACTTGGGATGTACGCAGTCGACGAGACGGTGAGCGTGATGCCCGCTTCGTTGCGGGTCGGTCGTTCGATGGCTGATATTGGTCGTCGCCTCCGAGCCGTCCGATTACTGCGTGGGCAAGCCCCAGTCATCGCTCAGGCCAGTTTCGCTGTCAACTCCGGGGGTCTTGTCTGGAGGGGCCTTCGCTGGCGCCGACGGTTCGGAATCGTTTGTTGCTGCTTCGCCGAGCAGCGTTTCGAATTCGGCCCGTCGTCTCGCCCTTTCTGCTTCAGGCGTGTCAGCGAGCTGGCCTTCGAAGGTGTCATCCGCTTCGGGTGTGGCGGACTCACTATCGCCGTGATCTGACCCGGCGGTTTCGGAGGTCGATTCAGCCGCTTCAGGTTCCATCACATCGCTCTCAGGCTCGAACTGAGGTGTTGGCTCCGATGGGACCTCGTCGGCAGCTTCGTCACTCTCGTCCGGCTCGTCGTTCGCAGGCCCGGCGCTGTCAAGCTGGGGAGGATCGTCGTCAGCAGGTTCTTCGGTCGGCCCGGCTTCAGCGAAACCAGGTGCGAACGGTGGAGTCCAATCGTCTGGGACACCGGCTGGTGCGGTCATGCTTGCTGGCAGCAGCGCAAGCGGAATGTCAACGTCTCGGCGTGTGTCGATGAAGCCAACGATCCAGGCCCCGATCCCCCAGACCAGAGCGACGATGTACAACACTCCACCGAACACTGGAATCGCCCAGATACCGAACCTCCATAGGACCGCTCCGACCACAAAGGCGCCAAGGAGGCCTCCCCTTCGGCCAAGCACCCGATTGCCGAGGGCGGCGATCGCTGGAACCGGGCCCACAACGAAGCTGGCAACAATGATCAACGCTGCAAGAACGGCCAGCGGGATACCGACAAGCGTCGCAGCAAGAATGACCGTTGATACCGGGACAACCACCACCGCAATCAGCCCGTAGATAAGGCTGCGAATCGGCTTCGTCAGAACAGCCCCAGTCGCTCGGCTTCCAGAGCCTCGAAGGAGCACCAAAGCAACGAGTCCAGCGAGCAGAAAGCCAAGGAAGCCAACAAGATTGGCGAGAGTCAGGATCACGCTGTAGACGAAGTTGCTTTGAGCAGGCAGGCGAGTGACTGTGCCCGAAACCTGTGCTCCAGGTCCGACGGATGCCTCGACCGGTGATCGGTACAGCACATCCCCGCTTACGACGGCACCCGAACCGAGCTCAAGCTTCTGGGAAGCAACGTCGATATCGCCGCCAACAGAACCGTCAATGACAGAGCGGGCAGTCCTTCCTCGGATATCTCTGCCCACATCGCCTTCGACCCTGAGAACGCCTCCAAAAGCCATCACATCTCGACCAACGGTGCCTTCTTCTTCAACTACGACCGACGCGGCTGACGCGAACACATCGGACGCAACCTCTCCGCTGACCGTGATGTTCAGTGCTGCTCCGCGCAGTGACCCTCCGATGCGCCCACCCTCATTAATCCTGACGGTCCCTGAGGAGAACACCTGCACATTCCCCGTGACTTCGCCGTTGATGGTGAGGTTGCCAGTGAAGATCGTGAGATCGCCTTCGATTGTTCCATCGACGATTGCAGTTCTGGATGTGACGTACACATCCTCGACAATCGGGTCGTCCTCAGATACAACAAAGAAGTCAGCGGTGACGAGCGAGCCAAATATCGGTGCGCCGGCAGCCAACACTCCAACGAGTGCAAACCCGAAGAACGGGAGTCTGTGCCGCTCTTGGCGGCTAGAACGGGATCGCACTTCTGACAAAATCAAGGAGTGGCCACGGCAAGACACCAAAAGTGAGCGTCACGGCCGCAGCGATGACCACCGCAAATCTCGAGGTTATCGACACCTCAAGCGAGTCAACGCCGGCACTGTCATCTGTCTCGGAAGAAAACATTGTGATGACGACCCTCAGGTAGAAGACAAGGCCGATCACCGTGGTGAGCGCACCGACCACGACCAACCAGAGGTAGCCAGCTTCCTCCACTGCAACGAACGCAAGAACCTTGCCGACGAAGCCTGCAAAGAACGGCATGCCTGACATCCCAAGCATGATGATCGCCATCAGCCACGCAGTCTCGCTCGAACGCGAGGCAAGCCCTTTCAGCGACGAGATTGGTGTAGGTCCAGCGCCTGGTCCATTGACAATCGAGACGACCGTGAAAGCACCGACAATCATGAACGCATACGTCGCGAGGTAGAACCACAGGGCTTCGAGCCCTTCGGGACCGGCGACAATTGCAGCAAGCAGATACCCGGCGTGGGCAACACCTGAATAGGCCAACAATCGTTTGACATCGTCTTGGACGAGTGCCATCACGGTTCCGACGATCATCGAGAGGGCAGCGACGACGGCAAGTATGGGAGCCCAAATGTCGACCTGGCTGATCATGCCGCCCATGAAGATGCGGGCGAGTGCTGCGAACCCTGCGACCTTGACCCCCGCTGCCATCAATCCAACGGCCCCGCTCGGCGCTCCCTGATACACATCTGGTGCCCACTGGTGGAAGGGTGCGGCAGAGGTCTTGAACATCAACCCCACAAGCATCAGCGCCAGCCCAACGAGGAGGATGCCAGGGTCAGTCACGATCTGGTCCGCAAAGAAGTTCCGAATCGAGTTCGCGCCGTAGATACTGAGCGAGCCGGTGGCCGCAAACGTGAGGGCGGTGCCGTAGAGAAACAGTGCAGAGGCAAGCGATCCGAGAAGGAAGTACTTCAAGGCCGACTCGTCGGACTCCCGCGTCTTGCGAGTGAACCCCGCGAGAATGTAGAAGGCGATCGAAGCCGTTTCGAGGCCAACAAAGATGACGACCAAGTTGGGAGATGCCGTCATCATGTGCAACCCCGCTACACCAAGAAGCATCAACACTGAGAACTCGACGCCTCGCTTCCCGAGTCTTGATTGGAGATCCCACGAGCCGAGGAAGGAAACAAAGCCGACCGTGCCGAGAACCATCGCGGCAAGCGCCGAGAACTCATCCATGACCACCATCGGCGACCGAACGATTGCGAAGTTTTGGCTTGAGAAGAACAAGCCACCGCCATTGTCCGCTACGTCCATCCATTGCCACAATCCCGCAACGGCTGACAGCAAGAACGTAACCCCGACCAGTGGTCCCCACACGGAGGCCTTGCGCTCAGCGACGACAGCCACGAGCAGTAGCAAGAGTGCGCCGACCAGAAGTGCAACCTCGAACGCGACGGGGAGAAGTGATGCTGATTCCATCAGCCACCTCCTCCTTCATGACCGACGCCGACAACCGATTCAACGTCAGTAAGCCTCCCGAACTCTGGAACCTGGTAATCGCTGGCTCCCTCAAGTCGGTCAATAATCTGCTCAACCGATGGCTGGATCCGGTCCATTACAGGCTTGGGATACACGCCGAGACCAATGATCAGAACAACGAGCGGCACCATGATTGCCAGCTCTCTGAAGCTGAGATCCTTCAGACCCTCAAGCTTCGGGTTCAGAGGTCCGGTGAACACTCTTTCGTACGCCCACAGCAAGTAGACCGCTGCAAGAATCACGCCGAGCCCGGCGATGATCGTCAGTACTGGGAGGGTGAGGTAGGAGCCAACGAGAATCGTGAACTCGCCGACGAAGCCTGACAGGCCGGGGAGCCCTGCAGAAGCGAAGGCAGAGAACAAGAAGATGCCTGCGTAGACCGGCATCTGTTTGGCAAGCCCTCCGTAATCCGAGATAGCCCTGGTATGCGTCCGGTCGTAGATCATCCCAATCAAGAGGAACAGCGCACCAGTCGTCAGACCGTGACTAATCATTTGGAAGACCGAGCCTTGGAGCGACTGGCTCGTGAAGGCGAAGATCCCAAGGATGATGAAACCCATGTGGCTCACCGATGAGTAAGCAACCAGCCGTTTGATATCTGGCTGCACGATCGCAGCAGCAGCCCCGTAGATAATTCCGATCACTCCAAGAACGGCAAGCACTGGTGCCAGATCGACGGATGCGTCAGGGAACAGAGACAGGTTGAACCTGAGTAGTCCGTAGGCCCCCATTTTCAAAAGCACACCGGCAAGGATGACGGAGCCTGCAGTTGGAGCCTCTGTGTGTGCGTCTGGGAGCCACGTGTGGAACGGAAACAGAGGAACCTTGATCGCAAAGGCGATACCGAACCCGGCAAAGAGCCACATCTGGGTGGATTCGGATATGTCCATCGAAAGCATCACTCGCCAGTCGAACGATGAGGTGGCACCGACCGCATCGCCAGCGAGGATGCCGAGAACGATGATCCCGACGAGAAGGAACGCAGAACCGATCGCCGTGAAGACAACGAACTTGAGCGCTGCATACGCACGACGGTCTGAGCCCCACATTGAGATCAAGAGGTACATAGGGATCAGCACGATTTCGAAGAACGCAAAGAACACGAGAAGGTCAAGCGCTAGGAAGACGCCGAGGACCGCACCTTCGAGAACGAGCATCAGGATCATGTACGTCTTGAGTTTGTCCCTTACCGAAGCCGAGGCAGCAATCGCCAGGGGGAAGAGCACAGCGGTAAGTACGACCATGAAGAGGGAGATCCCGTCGATCGCAAGTTCCCACGCAATTCCGAAGCGTTCAGAGAGCACATAGTTCTCGAAGAATTGGAAAGTCGTACCGTCGAGCGAGTATTCAGCAAGGAGGTAGATTGCAACGGCAAGCGGTGCGACCGACACACCAATGGCTACTGGGAACACCACCTCGGGTCGACGTCTCGGGAGCAGCCCAATGATGGCAGCCCCTACAAACGGCAAGGCGATCAGGATCGTGAGTACCGGCATCAGAACCCACCCCCCACCAGAACAGTTACCACAACAAGGGCGACCGCCGCGACGGCGAGAATGCCCGCGTATGTTCGAACCCTTCCGCTCTGAACCGGCTTAAGAGCTTCACCTGCGGATCGCACCCCGGTCGCTATGCCGTGGGCCGCACCATCAAGAACGACGGCATCTGCTCGCGAGGCGAGCTCCGAAGCACGCCTCCCTGGAGCAACAATCCACCTGCCGTACAGGTCATCAACGCCGAAGCCGACGAGAGCCCTATCCCACCATCCGCCAACCTCAACGGGGAGTTCATCAACGCGATACCGACGCCACGCGACAACGATTCCCGCGATTGCCACGACGAGAGTGACTGAAGCAAGACTGGTGATCAGAACATTGGTGAGGCCCTCAACATGAGGAATCCCGTGGAACGATGGCTCAAGAAAGTGCTCGAACGAGAGCCTGAACGGTGTGTTGACCAGACCGAAAGACACTGTGAAGGCACCGAGCACGATCAAAGGAATGGTCATCGAAGCCGGGCTCTCGTGAGGATGAGCGTCAGCATCCCACCGTGGCTTGCCGAGGAACGTCAGAACAAACAAACGGGTCATATAGAACGCTGTGAGGACGGCAACGACTATCCCGATTCCCCACAACAGATACCAGGCGCCACCTTGTGCAAACGTCGCCGCCAGGATCTCGTCCTTTGACCAGAATCCCGAGAATGGGAATATCCCCGAAATTGCGAGCCACGCAGCACCCATGGTGAAGAACGTGATTGGCATCTTCTTGCGGAGTCCTCCCATCTTTGCCATGTCCTGCTCGCCGGACATTGCGTGGATGACCGATCCCGCTCCGAGGAAGAGGAGTGCTTTGAAGAACGCATGAGTTGTGAGGTGGAACACGCCAGCTGTGTATGCGCCGACGCCAACACCGAGAACCATGTATCCGAGCTGACTAATCGTCGAGTATGCGAGCACACGCTTGATGTCCCTCTGGGACACAGCGATTACCGCGGCAAGAAGCGCCGTTGCGGCCCCGATAGTCGCAACGATGCCTCCAGAAACAGGGGCAAGTTCGAACAGAACCGCCGACCTCGCCATCATGAACACTCCTGCCGTCACCATGGTGGCCGCATGGATCAGAGCCGAGACAGGCGTTGGCCCTTCCATGGCGTCGGGAAGCCATATGTAGAGCGGTAACTGAGCGGACTTGCCTGCAGCCGCGACAAATAGGAGGAGCGTGATGGCAGTAGCCATTGTGACGGACAGCACACCGGGTGCGGTCCCGAAGATGATGTCGAAGTCGAATGTTCCGAAGGCAGCAAAGATCAGCATCATGGCAACCAGGAACCCCCAGTCCCCGATCCTGTTGACGATGAAGGCCTTCTTTCCTGCTGCGGCTGCGGTCGGCTTCGTGAACCAGAACGAGATGAGCAAGTAAGACGACAGCCCAACCAGTTCCCAACCAACGAACATGACCGCGTAGTTCGCGGCAAGCACGAGGATCAGCATGGAGGCAATGAACAGGTTCAAATACGAAAAGAACCGTGGGAATCGTTCATCTCCGTGCATGTAGCCGATCGAATAGAGATGTATGAGCGCGCCGACACCCGTCACGATCATTGTGAGAAGTGCAGATAGCGGGTCCCACAGAAGTTCAGCATTCACACCTAGGACAGGGATCCAGGAGAAAAGGAAGTGTGTCGAAGGCTCGCTGTCTCCCGCGAAGAATCCAAGCATCGGCTCCACGGCGATCAAGAACGATGCCGCGACGGCACCAAAACCGATCCATCCAGAAAGAGGTTCGCCGATTCGCTTACCAAGAAACAGGTTGACTGCTGCGCCAACCAGTGGGATCGCTACTACGAGCCAGATGAGGTCTGTCATGGCTATCCCCTCAACTCTGCAAGTTGGTCGGCATCTGCGCTGGCCCGTTTACGGAACACGGCAACGATGATCGCGAGCCCAACGGTTACTTCTGCTGCCGCAACGACGATGACGAATAGGGCAGCAACGTGGCCCTCAATCAAACCGAGGTCGGACCCGACGGCGACAAAGGTCAGGTTGACGCTGTTGAGCATCAGTTCAATCGACATGAACATCACAAGGGCGTTTCTGCGCATGAGCACGCCTGCGACACCGATTGAGAAAAGAGCAGCTGCCAACATCATGTACCAAGAGGTTGTAACGGCGAGGGCTATCACAGCAACGCCTCCTCGTCCTCGACCTCAGCACCGAAGTATGCAAGAGCGATCGTGCCGACGGCTGCAATCGTGAGGAGCATCACGGTTGAGAGGAACACAATTGTCCATGTTCCGAACAACTCGTCGGAGACGGCTTCGATTGTCCCATTCATCTCGGGATCGCCAAACGCACCGGATCCGGTAATCCATGCACTTCTCGCTGCTAGCGCAATAGCAGCGAAGAATCCGATAGCAACCACGAATGTCATAATTCGTTGCGCAGGCACCTGTCGGCCGTATGCGTCCGCCTTGTCGACGCCAATCAACATGATGACAAACAGAAAGAGCGTCATGACGGCACCGGCATAGATGATGACCTGGACCGCGGCCACGAGATGGGCGTCCAAGACGACATAAAGAACAGCAAGTGAGAACATCGTCGAAAGAAGCCCCATGGCCGAGTACACGGGGTTGCGGGCACTCACCATCGAGATTGCCCCGACGAGTGCTACAGCGGCAAAGATGACGAAAACAATGACTTCAGACACCGTCGGGCTCCGCATCTGGCTCAACAACCGGGGTTGGAACTGACTGGCCAATCTCTGCTGGCAGATCTCCGGTGCGCGCAGAAGGGGTCCACGCTACGACACCCTCGTATTCCATGCGTCCTGAAGGGGAAGTTGCACGCATCCAGCCGTCACCAATCCTCAGCTCATTGAGATCGATCAGTGGTCCAGCTGGCTGAGAGTGGTTCGGGGTCCCGTCTCTGTCCACGAGGAGTTCATCCTTTGTGTAGATCGCATCCTCGCGGTTGGTCACCGACATTTCGAAGAGATGCGTCATGGTGATCGCCTCTGTTGGGCAAGCCTCAACACACATGGCACAGAAAATGCACCGAAGCATGTTGATCTCATACACGAATCCGAACCGCTCCCCTGGGCTCACGGGATCGTCCTTCGGATTGTCTTGGCCTCTGACGTAGATGCAGTCCGCTGGGCACACCCCGGCGCACAGCTCACAGCCAATGCACTTTTCCATGCCGTCTGGATAGCGGTTGAGAACGTGACGGCCGTGGAACCGATCTGGCTTCGCCCTCTTTTCAGCTGGGTATCGACGCGTGACAGGCTTCTTGCCTGCTTGACGCAGTGTCACGGCGAAGCCCCTGAATGGGCCAAGAAGATCAGCGAACCAACTCATTGTTTGCTCCTCATGACCACGGCGCCCCAAAGTTTCTGAAACCGAGTGCAACAGCACACAGCATGATCCACACCAGCGACACAGGTATGAGGCGCTTCCAACCAAACGACATCAGTTGGTCGTACCGCATCCTGGGCATTGTTGCCCTTACCCATACGAAGAAGAACACGACAGCCCATGTCTTGATGAGGAAGTAGACGATCGGGAGCACCCACTGAATAGCCGTCGGAAGCCCGGTTGGCACTGGGCCACCCCACCCGCCAAGGAAGAGAGTGACCGTCAGGGCGGAGATATTGAAAATGTTGATGTATTCAGCAAGGAAGAAGAACGCAAAGCGGATGCCGGAGTATTCGGTGTGATACCCACCGACAATTTCGGATTCCGCTTCAACCAGGTCGAACGGTGCCCGGTTCGTCTCAGCAAAACCCGCAATGAGGAAGATGACGAACGATGGCAAGAGCACGATGTTCCACGCAGGGACGAAGGATCCGAACGTGCCTTGCTGGCCTTCAACGATGGTGGCAATCGATGCCGATCCAGCAAACATGACAACCGGCACGAGAGCAAGCCCCATCGCTGCTTCATACGAAATCATCTGAGCGGCAGCTCGCACCGAGCCGAGCAACGGGTACTTTGAGCCGGACGCCCATCCGGCCAGTGCAACTGCATAGACCGCGATTGAGGACAGAGCCAGAATGTAGAGGAGACCGATGTTGAGGTCGACTACCTGAAGCGTGTATTCGGTGCCGTTGATTTCGATTGGAGCGCCGATCGGAATCACGAGAAATATCAGCAGAGCGGGAAGGAGAGCGATAACCGGAGCTGCTATGTAGATACCGAACTCAGCCTTTGTCGGCGTGAGTGACTCCTTGAAGAAGAGCTTCATCCCGTCTGCGAGTGTCTGAAGGATCCCGAAGGGCCCCGCGCGTTCGGGTCCAATGCGATTCTGGAGATCAGACACCCATTTCCGTTCGGCCCATACAAGGAGAAGAACGGTCACAAGCAGAAACACAAACGCCAAGAGGACCTTGATGCCAGCTTCAATGAAGATCGTCATATCTCGCTCCTGACCGCAGCAACCGCGACCGCAGCAGTAGCAGAGAGACCCTTAGTCGCTGCGTGGTTGAACGGCACGACGACAGAGCCCTGCACAACCGTGGAATCGACAGCAACCGGGAGCTCCAGGACGTCTGCAATCGTAACGACAGAGTCTTGTGACACCGCTAGCAGAGACGCGTCCTTGGGATTGAGCCTGGCGACGGCCTTTGGAACGAGTCCACTGATAGACGGTGCGTTGCGAGTCGTGACGCCGTCGTCGTAGAGAGACGCGGCAAGGTGCAATGTGAACCTGTCGGTAACAATCGGAACCGACATGTCCGTTGGGATGTAACCAAGGGGCTGGGCGACGCCGTCCATCGGAACAACGACGCCCGTTCCATCCGTCTCAAATGTCAGGTAATCCGGCGTGACGCCTTCGTAGGCAGGAGCGAGCGTCGAAATCTCCTTCGTAACCGTCGCGACATCGAAGGCCTTCAAGTCGGCACCCATAGCAAACGCTATATCGCTTAGGGCACCCATGATTGACTGTGCCTGACCTCGCGGAGGAAGAGCGCGTTTGACCGCCTGGACGCGACCCTCAAGGTTGGTAACGGTGCCATCCACCTCACCCCACACCGCCGCTGGCAAAACAAGGTCCGCTAGGCGGGAACTATCGGTGAGGAACGCGTCGAATGCAACGACGAAGTCCGCTGCTTCTAGAGCTTCGACGGCGAGGCCAGGGTCGGGGCAATCTCGAACAGGATCAGACCCGACGAGCACAAGAGCCTTCATATCTCCCGACCGCAATGCGGCGAGCATGCCCATTGAGTCACGACCGGCGCCGACAGGCATCAAGCCCCATGCGTCTTCGATAGACGAAGAGCCTTTTTCGTCGGATGTCGAGACCCTGCCAGGCAAGAGATTCGGAGCAAGACCCATGTCGAGGGCACCGAATGTATTGCCACGCCCCAGCAGAGGTATCAGCCCTGGGCCATCGAGACCTCGTGCATATGCAGCCACCGATTCCGCGAGGCCGGGATCTTCGGCAATCGATGCGCGACCGAACAGCGTGACAACGGATCCGGACGCAAGGGTTTCAGCAACCCCGGCCAACTCACCTTCGCCCGACGCGAGCTTTCGGAGCGTGTCCTGACCAGAGCCTGCTCGGTACCGGACGACATGTGTCGCAATCGAGTCAAGGCCGGTCGAGGCGGGATGGATTACAACAAGCTTCGCACCGTTCCTCACTGCTTTCCTGACACGCAGGTACATGACGGGAAGGGTTTCTTTTAGATCAGGCCCCCACACGAACACGGTTGAAACAGATTCGAGGTCTTGGATCAGAGCGCGGGGTGTGACAGCCGCAGCGAGATGTGGCTTGAGCCCGTCGCCAACCTGTGCGTCGATGTGAGGAGTCCCAACCACCGATCGCATGAACTTGCCAAGCGTGTAAGCCTCTTCGTTCGTGCTGTTGGCGCCACCGATCGAACCGACCTCTTGACCGAGAAACGCCCCGAGGCGGGACGCGACCATTTCAATGGCCTCGGGCCACGAGATTTTGTCGAAGGAGTCACCGTTGCGGACCAAAGGTGTCGTGACTCTGTCCTCTGAATGCAGCGTGGCGAACGAGAATCGGTCCTTGTCAGACAGCCAGCCGTCGTTGACGTGGTCGTTGTCCGCTCCGTACACCCGCACAACTTTGCCGCGGGTTGTGTGTATTTCCACAGACGAGTGCATCGTGTCGCGTAGTGAGACCGAGCTGACCTTCTCGAGGTCCCAAGGTCTGGCCCTGAAGCGATAGTCGACCGAGGTCAAAGCACCAACGGGACACACCTGGACGGTGTTCCCTGAGAAATAGGAGGAGAAGGGTTCGTTCGGGAAGGTCAGGATCTGGGTCGAGTTGCCACGTTCGTTGAACGTGATGAGCGGGTCGCCTGCGATGTCATCTGCAACCCGAACACATCGATCGCAAAGGACGCAACGCTCTCTGTCGAGAAGAACCACATCGGAAATGGGGATCGGTTTCTTGAACGTGCGCTTCGTTTCAATGAACCGACTCTCTCCTGGTCCATGAGCGTAGGTCTGATCCTGGAGGGGGCATTCACCACCCTTGTCACAGACGGAACAGTCAAGCGGGTGGTTGATAAGGAGGAATTCAAGGACACCTTCTTGCGCCTTCTTCACAACCACAGACTCGGTATCGACAACCATGCCCTCGTTCACGATCATCGTGCATGAAGGAACAAGTTGTTTGCCACGAGGTCCTTCGACCTCGACGAGGCACATCCTGCATTTGCCAACCGGCTCAAGTTTGTCGTGATGACAGAACCGCGGAATGTAGTCGCCAATCCCTTCAGCGGCTGTGATCAGGCGCTGCCCAGCGCGCACACTGTGATCAATTCCGTTGATGGTGATCGTGACCAAATTCTCGGCAGCTGTCCGTGTTGCGTCAGCCAACAGCCACCTCGAATCCGTCGATCTTGGCCTTTACTTCGTCGAGGAAGTACTTGGTAATCGAGACAATCGGCGCAGTTGCCGACGGGCCAAGAGGACAAATGGTGGTCATTGCTGGAGGCCATGTGAGCCCAGGTGAGATGTTGTCAGATACATCTAAGAGCAAGTCGATGTCCGAGGGGCGACCGGATCCGTCCAGAATCCGTTCAAGAATGTCTTGAAGCCAGCGTGTTCCTTCTCTGCAAGGCGTGCACTGTCCACACGACTCATGGGCGAAAAATCGCACAATGCTGTGCGCCGCTGCAACGACATCGGTCGTTTGGTCCATAACCACCACTGCGCCCGAGCCAAGCATGGTGCCGAGCGCTGTCACGTCGTCGATTGTAAGAGGAGTATCGAGATGCTCCGGGACAAGCCACGGTGCAGACGCTCCACCCGGAATCCACGTCTTAAGTTCGTTTCCGTCGCGGATGCCTCCGCCAATCCCATAGATCAGATCCCGCCACGACATCCCCATCACGATCTCGTAGTTTCCTGGCTTCTTGACGTGGCCGGAAAGCGAGAACATGCGAGTTCCAGCCGAACGCTCGGGGCCGATCGACGAATAGGCGGTGCCGCCGTTTGCAACAATCCACGGCACGTTGGAGAGCGACTCGACGTTGTTCACAATCGTCGGGCGAGAATACAACCCAGCAACAGCAGGGAAAGGCGGCTTGAGACGGGGCTCGCCACGCCTCCCTTCGAGACTATTGAGGAGTGCTGTTTCTTCACCACAGATGTAAGCCCCGCCTCCAAGGTGGATTGAGACATCGAGTGAGAACCCACTGCCACAGATGTCCGCACCGAGATAGCCAGCCTCGAAAGCCTCTTCAATCGCCTGCTGCACGCGCCGCGCCGCTTTGGGGTATTCACCTCTGATGTAGATGAACGCTCGGTGTATTCCGAGAGCGAAACTCGAAAGGACGATGCCTTCGACAAGTTGATGCGGGTCACGCTCGAGAAGTTGCCTGTCCTTGAACGTTCCTGGCTCGGATTCGTCTGCGTTGATGACCAAATACTTCGGGTCGCTGTCGGCAAGGAATCCCCACTTGACACCCATCGGGAACCCTGCGCCGCCACGCCCTCGAAGGTTGGAAGCCTTGACCTCAGAAGCAACTTGTTCCGGCGACAATGACGCCAAAGCGTGCCTGAGAGTCGCGTAGCCTCCGGTGTCGAGATATCGAGCCATCGAATTGCTGTCTGAAGGGTGCTCCTCCATCCGCGTTGTGAGGATTCTGGTGGTCACTGACCCTCCGAAGCAGACCCATACGGTCCAAAAGCAGGGACTGCGGAGCTCGCACCGACCGATTCGGTCGGGCCCCAATCGAACGATCGCTGTCCTCCGAAGAGTTGCTGCATCTCGTCGGTGAGCACGACATTTGGTTGCGTGTCATTCAACCAAGCGACAAGGGCTGCAATCTTGTCTGGCGTGATGCCCTCAATCAGTTCATAGTTGACTTGAACCGCAGGAGCTCCCCCGCAGGCTCCAATACATTCTGCGCGTTCGACCGAAATCTTTCCATCTTCCGTCGTTTCGCCGTTGCCGACCCCTGCGGCCGAAAAAGCGGCCGCAAGGACCTGGTCCCCACCGAGAAGGTGGCACGAAATCGAGGTGCATACGGAGATGAGGTAGTCGCCAACCGGCTCGCGTTTGTACATCGTGTAGAAAGACGCGACCGACCGAACCTGGGCAGCTGCAATTCCGACGAGAGCGGCAACTTCTTTCATGGCGTCTTCCGTGACATAGCGATGCTCGCGACTCGCGAGATAAAGAAGAGGCATCACCGCTGATCGGTCCTCCGGGTAACTCGCGAGAATCGCAGCCGCACGCCTCTGGTTCTCCGGAGACCAATGGTTGATGACAGATCGATTCATGGATCCACTCATCTGTCGACATCTCCGAGCACGGGATCAGCTGAAGCCAATGAAGCAACGACATCGGCAAGCAACGAATCAGTCATCATGACCGGGAGGGCCTGAACGGCTGCAAACGAGGGGGCTCGCCAGTGCATACGCCATGGCCGAGTACCACCCTTGGACACAATCAAGCAGCCGAGTTCGCCCCGCGGACCCTCGACCGACTGGTAGGCCGTGCCCTCAGGAACGTTGATGCCTTCTGTGAAGAGTTTGAAGTGGTGGATGAGCGCTTCCATCGACTCATCAATGCGCTTCCTCGGGGGTGGAGTGACCTTGCGATCCTCTGCCCGGTAGTCGCCGCTCGGAATCGTTTCAACGATTTGACCTGCGATATGAAGCGACTGGCGCATCTCTTCCATGCGCACGGTGTATCGGTCATGGACATCCCCGTGGCGTCCAAGCGGAACATCAAAGTCGTACTGATCGATGCCGCAATAGGGGGCAGCCTTCCTGAGATCCCAATCGACCCCCGAGGCCCTCGCCATCGGCCCTGTGACGCCATACTCCTTGCACTCTTGAGGTGTGATCACCCCGACGCCCATCGTGCGGTCCAAAAAGATCGGGTTCTCGTTCAGAAGCTCTTCGTACTCGCCAATCCCTGCAGACACAACGGCAATCAGGTTCGTGACATCATCTTGCCACCCGTCAGGAAGGTCAGCCGCAACACCGCCAGGGCGGATGTAGTTGTGGTTCATGCGGAGACCTGTCGTCTTCTCGAAGAAGTCGAGGCAAATCTCGCGCTCACGCCAGCCGTAAATCATCATCGAAAGCGCACCGATATCCATCCCCTGGGTCGCAGCCCACAGCAAGTGGCTTGCAACCCTGTTCAACTCCGTCATGAGCACTCGAATCGCACTCGCTCGCGCTGGCACTTCGAGTCCAAGGAGTTGCTCGACGGTCAGCGAGTATGCGAGCTCATTGTGGAACGGCGCCAAGTAATCCATCCGCGTGACGTTCGTTCCACCTTGGGCATAGGTCAGGGTCTCCGCGGTTTTCTCCATGCCTGTGTGGAGGTAGCCGATGATTGGCTTGACCCTGCGAACGGTTTCTCCCTCAAGCTCAAGGTGCAACCGCAACACACCGTGGGTCGATGGATGCTGCGGACCCATGTTGATGATCTGACGCTCGTCAGGATCAACAAGGACTTCACTCGTGTAGTCGTCGTCGACTGCGATGCCTGCCTGCATCGAAGCGCCTGGATCGTCCGCCTGCGGGAGCATCTCTTGCGCTCCCTCGTCAGTCGCAGCGGCAAACGGGTAGGTGTCCTCGGTCCCACTGACCCACATGTCGTGGGTCGCACGCCTCTGGTCGGCTACTGACATTTCAGGCGCCGAGGGGTCTTGATCCGACTCGAGTTCCTCAACGGGGGCGGACTCGGTGTCCGTCGTGTCTGTCACAGATCCACGCTCCCAGCTTTGAACTGCACGGGGATAGCACCAACGGAAGAGTCTTTGCGAAGCGGGTGTCCGACCCATTCGTCAGGAAGCAGGATGCGCGTGAGATCCGGATGACCAGGGAAATCGATCCCGATCAAGTCGTACGCTTCCCTCTCATAGAAATTCGCACCCACGAACACTCCCGTGAGTGTCGGAACAGTGGCGTCGTCGTAGGGCACCCTCGTCGAGATGATGATCCGCTGATTATTCTCCATCGAGATCAGGTTGACACCGACCTCGTACCTCGGCGCCTGCGCAAAGTGGTCCACTGCGTAGAGATCAACGAACGCATCGAACCCCGCATTCTTGGCCTTCCTCACCACCGAAACCCAATCATCTACCGAAACTGAAACCTGGTGGTAGACCGTTGCTGAGGAAGCCGTTGCGTGTTCGGTGACCGTTGCTCCGTCGAATCCGTCGATGACGGAGGCGACCAAGTCGTTCTCTGTGCCAGGGACCGCAGAAGAATCGGATTCGACGGTTGGCATCTCGCCGGTCATGCTTTCATCGTCCGGCATCTCAGACCACCCCGGTGGAGTTCCGGATTTCGCCGTCCATGATCAGCTGCTGGAGGCTAAGGATGCCGTGAATGAGGGACTGAGGACCTGGTGGACAGCCAGGCACGTACATGTCAACTGGTACCACCTGATCGACACCTTGAACCAGCGCATAGTTGTTGAACATGCCGCCAGACGAAGCACAGGCGCCCATCGAAAGCACCCATTTCGGCTCTGCCATTTGGTCATAGACTTGCCTGAGAACCGGTGCCATTTTCTGACTGACACGGCCAGCGACAATCATCAAGTCTGCCTGTCTGGGCGAGGCTCGGAACACTTCCATGCCGAATCGGGCGAGGTCGTTGTGTGCTGCACCGGTCCCCATCATCTCGATTGCACAGCAGGCAAGTCCGAACGACGCGGGCCACATCGATTGCGTCCGAGCCCAATTGACACCCTTCTCGAGTGTCGTCATCAGGAAGCCAGGCTCTGCTGCGACACCTGCCATCAGGCCGCCTCCTCGAGCGATGGGTCATGAGCGACGATCCTCCGATAGCGGGCCCGATATGCAACATTCCAATCCAGTGCGCCACGCTTCCATGCGTATGCGAGCGTTTCGAGAAGCATGACGGTGAACACGACAATCGCTGCGACGCCAGCCCATCCGAACTGTTCCATTCTCACAGCCCACACAAACAGGAAGATGATCTCTACGTCGAAAATCACGAAAAGCATCGCCACCAAATAGAACTTCACAGGGAAGCGGTCGACGGGATCCTGGAGCGGAACAATGCCGCATTCATACGGTGCAAGTTTCTCAGGAGTCGGATTGTTCGGCGCAAGTTTCTTGGAGAGAGTCAGCGAGATTGCCGCGAAACCGATACCGAGCAAGGTCATCAGCGCTATGGGCAGATAGTCGGCGAGTTCCATAGGTCTGAGGTTACTGAGGCGTGGTGTCGACCCGAAATCATGTGAAGACGATTCCGGCTCCGATTCACGCTGTCCTAACCTCATAACATGACCGAACGGATCCCAACGGCAACCGTTGCACGGCTGCCTCGCTATCTCCGGTGCCTGTCCGATATGGCCGAGTCGACATCGACCTGTTCATCGGAAGAGATCGCCGTGGTCGCTGGTGTGAACGCAGCCCAGGTCCGAAAGGATCTCTCCTACCTTGGGAGCCATGGGACACGAGGTGTCGGGTACGACATCGATGAGCTTCGCTCCCACATACGCAAGGAGCTCGGCATGCTCAACGACCACCCTGTCGTCATCATCGGAGCAGGGAACCTCGGGACGGCGCTTGCGAACTATGGAGGGTTCGAGAACTGGGGATTCGAGATCGAAGCGATCGTCGATGTTGATGAGAACAAGATCGGAACGTCAGTTGGAAGCCTTGTCGTGGAGTCGCTTCACCGGCTCACCGAAATCGTGAACGCTAAGTCAATCAAGATCGGCATCATCGCGACACCCCCTTCGGCAGCCCAAGGAGCGGCGGACAGGCTCATGGACGCAGGTATCAAGTCCATACTCAACCTCGCACCGACAATCATCAAACCCAACGACGAGGTGTCCGTCAGGCGCGTCGATCTGTCAACAGAATTGGGAATCTTGGCCTACCACCTGAATAGACCGTAGGCAAGAGGACAGAGGACAGAGGACAGAGGACAGAGGACAGATTGCGGCTGCGGATGGCGGGAACGATTGCCCGAATCCCGATAACCGAGGACCGAGCAGCAAAGCGGATTCCGAACAGCGAAGCCGTCTACCGCCTACCGAATCCGGCAGGGACGGCAGAGAGATCGGCCCCCCGTCCATCGGTCCCCCTTTCAAGGGGGACGGCAGAGTGAGGAACGAACGATGCAGGGGGATGACACGCTGACGATTCTCAGACTCGCCTGTGCCCCCCACCCTCCTGGCTCGCAAGCTCGCCCGTCCCCCCTCGAGGGAGGACCGATTCAAGGGAGAATCCCGATAACCGAGGACCGAGCAGCAAAGCGGATTCCGAACAGCGAAGCCGTCTACCGCCTACCGCCTACCGAATACGGCAGG
>JAQCAA010000025.1 GCA_027728645.1 Actinomycetota bacterium
GAGACCGGCTAATCGCGGTCTGAATGAGCGCCGCGCCAACCGGAGCAAGCACCATTGCCACAAGACCAACAAGGGCGGTTGCACCATTGTTACCCCTTCGCCTCCCCATGCCTGTCCAGAAGGCCATTCTTGCGAGCAACGTGAGAGCGGCAGCGATGGTTGCGGCGACAGTCCCGATCAGGATGTCCCTGTTCTTGACATGCGCAAGTTCGTGGGCAAGCACTCCTTCTAGCTCTCTGCGGTCGAGCATCTCCAAAATTCCGGTGGTCACTGCGATAGCCGCGTGTTTCGGACTTCGGCCCGTTGCGAAAGCGTTCGGCTGGGGTGAATCGATGATGTGGATCGAAGGCATCGGCATTTGTTCGCGCTGGGCAAGTGATGAAACCGTCTGGAACAAGTCCGGCATCTCGTGGGCCTCGACTCTTCGGGCTTTGGCCGATCTGAGAGCCAACCTGTCTGAGAAGAAGTAGACGCCGAAGTTGAAGATGACAGCGAAGCCGAGCGCGAGTGCGCCTCCGGACGCACCGCCGATCAGGTAGCCCACACCAACAAACAAGGCTCCGAGGAATGCAAGCAAGCCAGTCGTCTTGAGGTTGTTCACTCCACCATCGTATCAACGAGATTCCAATATTCGAGCAGCCATGGGGAGAAGACGGACGTCGGTTCGATTGATCCAGCGGCCACGCGCTCACTGTCTAGGACGAGGCGGCCGCACCGTCTCGGTTCGCTGGTTTGCGCGTCATCGTCACGACCTTGAAGCTCCCAAATCCCGAAGGATCAACGAGCGCACGGAGACCGACTGCCTCCGACCTGGCCTTTAACTGACTCATGACATCGCCCGCTCTGGCAGCTGCGTTCTCACGGTCACGTATGTCCTTGAGCATTGGTTGAACACCACACTCGTTGAGAAACTCTCGCTGAGTGCGCACGGTCACCTGAGCTCCTTTTGCTCGCCCCATCGCGGCTATGGCATCCGTATTCACATCAACCGTCAGGTCTGTTTCTCCCGGATGCGCGAGGAAGTCAAACCCGGTGCGCTGGTGTCGGTACGTACGCACGAGGTCGACCTCGGTACGGGCTGAGAGCTCTTGCGATGAACCTCCGTAGTCGATCATGCAGACCGCAACGCCGTCAAACTGCTCGAAGATCTCCTGGACCAATGCACTTGCAGCCAACTGCGCTGACGCAACAGAGCCGACTGGTATCGAATCGAGATACGAATCAGCCCAAGCAGCCACTTCGGTTCTCGCTGGGACCTCAGCGAGAACCAGCGCATCACCATCCCTATCGACAACCATCTCATCCCAGCCGGTCTCGGTCCTCCGAACGAGTGCAGCCGGAACATTGTCGAGCACCTCGTTCATGACCACAACGACGTCGCCGGAATCGACCTCCGAAATCGAAGCGGCGACGGTTGCTTCCGGCATGATCGACGCGATGAGCTCGAGCGATGCTTCGGACCGCTCAACTGCCCACGTATCCTGACCATCGGAGAGGGTCGCCGCCAGAGGCAAGAGAAGCGCACCTGAACCTGCACCGATCTCTACGAGGGGCCACCGACCGCCTGGTGACACCTGAGATACCCAAGTGCCAATCAGAGAACCGAACAGCGGGCTGATCTCAGGTGAAGTCACGAAGTCGCCTGCCTGCCCGGGCCGGACCGCACCTGCGCTGAAGAACCCAAAGCTTGGATCGTAAAGACACAGTTCCATAAATACATCGAAAGAAATCGGCCCCGAGATGCCGATACGATTGTGGACGAGCGATTGCATCTGTGAAAGTGTAGGTTCGCGTTATGAGCGTCGACGATTGTGCCCTTTGTGCTGGAACCGCAATGGACGATGCCCTCATGCGCACCGAAGTGTGGTCCGACGACCTGTGGCGGCTCACCGCAGCGAGTGTGACCGAAGTTGCTGGATTCTCCTACCTCGAGCCTCGCCGCCACATCGCGGATATCACCGAGCTCGATGGCGCGGAGGCTGACTCCTTCGGAAAAGCAATTGCCGCGGCATCGGCAGCCATCAAGGAAGCTACTGGTGCCGAACTTGTCTACGTCTACATCTTCGGGGACAACGTTCCCCACCTGCATGTGCACCTTGCACCGCATCGCTCGGTAGGGAGTCCTCTGGTCACCGAAATGATCAAGGGTGCTCGCCATCGTGTCCTGCTTCCAGACGGAACTGAAGTCTGGGCGTCGGACCGCTATCCGCTGGCGACGCCCGATATCACACAGGCCGCGGTCGAAGGCATCCGAAACCGCCTCAATCCTGATCCAGAGCGTCAAGAGCTTTGAGGTAGTCCTCGTTGGTGTTCAGATCAAGCGGGATCGGAGAGTCGACCGCGATTCGCCCTACGAGGTCGTCCCCGAGGGAGTCGATGAACGACCACAATGGTTTCTGTCCAGAGAGACTTCGAATTGCCTCGAACTGACTCGAATCAAGCAAGATGGGGTGACCGGACCCGTTCGTGTACATCGGTACACACACCATTGCGTCCGTGTCTGCCCATCGGTCCAGCAACTGGTCTATGACGCCCGAATCCACATCTGGCATGTCACCGACTAGGACGACAACGGCTTCGACATCACCTGCCGCCTCGATGCCAACAAGGAGCGACGAAAGGTTCCCACGGTCGGGATGATCGTTGTGTGCCGTCTCGATTCCCGGAGGCAGGGCCGACACCACCGCTTCACGATGATCTCCCGTGACCACAACCACCCGGTCAACCTTCGATTCGGCGGCGGCGGCCATCACCGACCCAATCACCGTCGTCGATCCATACGGCATCACAAGCTTCGGCTGTCCGCTCTCAACCAAAAACCGGGTTGAGAAGCCCGCAGCGAGAACAACCGCCGCTGTTGTCATCTCCTGGTCGTTCCCATCTCAACAGCACGCGGTACGCGGTACGCGGGAGGCGCATCAGCCATGAACCGAGCTGAGAACCCCGCACCAAGAACAGCGACGGCGGCTATCTTCGATTTCCCTTCGCCTTCGTACTTGTTGCCTATGCGAGTAGATCCTCGAGAGCACGCCTCACGTAGGTCTCGGCGAGTTGCTTGCGATAGTCGACAGTGCCATAGAGATCTTCAAGCACCACGACACCGTCGGTCGCGTGAGAAGCGGCCGCGGCAATCGCCTCGGCTGATCCATCCGTACCGACAACGGAAGCAGCAGCATCCAGTGCAAGGTACGGTTTGGAGCTTACACCCGTGAGGGCAATCCGAGCTTCGGAGATATCGCCCACAGTCGTATCGACCCACACCGCGGCGGCAGCAATCGGGTAATCCGAATCCCCACCCCGCCGGCCGAGCTTTCTGTAGACACTCCTACCTCCCTTTGGAATCTTGATTCTGGTCAAGATCTCGTCAGGTTCGAGAGCCGATGTCAGCGTGTCCACAAAAAAATCGGCTGCAGCGATCTCCCTCGTTCCTCGTGTCGACTCAGCCACCATGGTGGCGCCGAGAGCCAGCACTGCGGCAGGTTGGTCTGCTGCCAGATCGGCATGGGCAATCGATCCGCACGTCGTCCCTTGGTTGCGCACCTGAAGATCAGCCGTTGAACCTGCCGCTTCGGCGAGCGCTGTCGCATGTTCACGGACAAGGGCGTTCCCAGCAGTATCGGATGTGCGAACCATTGCGCCAATCTCGATGTGGCTGCCCCGGTCCTCAATCGAATCGAGGCCGGGAATCCGCGAGATATCGATAACGGTCGCTGGCCTCACGAGCCTGAGCTTCATGAGAGGTATGAGCGACATACCACCACTCAGTATCTTGGCGTTCTCGGCTCCTGACAGAGCTGAAAGCGCTTCGTCGAGGGTGGTTGGGCTCAGGTAATCGAATTTCGGTGGGTACATGGCTATCCCCTTGCATCCTGAATCGCTTGCCAAACACGTTTCGGTCTCAGCGGCATGTCGATGTGTTCGACGCCAAGGTGGGCAAGCGCATCAACGACCGCGTTCACAACGGTCTGGGCAGATCCGATCGTGCCAGCTTCCCCGATTCCCTTGACACCAAGAGGATTCACATCCGTCGGTGTGACAGTTCTATCGAGCTGGAACATCGGGAGGCTCTCAGCCGCTGGGAGGGCGTAATCGATCATCGTGCCTGTCAAGAAATTCCCGTCGCTGTCATATATTGCCTCTTCGAACAACGCTTGGGCAACCCCCTGCGCAATACCTCCATGAATCTGGCCGTCGACAATCATCGGGTTGATCACGTTGCCACAGTCGTCGGTCGCCCAATACTCAAGGAGGTCGACGTCACCTGTCTGAGGATCGACCTCGACAAGGGCCATATGTGATCCGAAAGGCCACGTCGCGTTTGAAGGGCTGAACATGGCAGAAGCCTCAAGGCCACCCTCCATGCCCTCTGGGAGCGTGTGAGGCTGGTAGGCCGCAGTCGCGATCTCTCCCCACGACACCGCTCGGTCCGGCGACCCGGCGACATGGGCACCGTCGTCAGCGAACAGAATGTCCTCCGATGCTGCCTCGAGAAGATGCCCAGCGATGAGGGCCGCTTTCGCCTTGACTCGCTGCGTCGCTTCAAATGTCGCCGTCCCGTCCACTGCAATCGACCGAGATCCGAACGTTCCAACACCCATGGGCGAATCGAGCGAGTCGCCGTGCTGGACTTCAATATTCTCCATCGGGATACCGAGGCCGTCTGAGACGATTTGTGCCCAGGTCGTTTCGTGGCCCTGACCACTCGGACCTGTTCCGATCGTGACCGTGCACGTCCCGTCGGGCTGCACTCGCACAACCCCAGAGCCGTTGAAAGCAGTCGGAAGGCCGTAACCGGCCCACGAAAACCCAAGCCCTGCGAGGCCGGATGGCCCAAATCCGCATACCTCCACATACGTCGACAGGCCAATTCCAAGGAGTCTGCCTTCACTTCGGGCTGCATCTCTCTTCGCCTTGAGATCCTCGTATCCGACCCGTTCGAGCAGCGAATCAAGGTTCACTGCGTAGTTCCCGGTGTCCATCGTGAGCCCAATCGCCGTTTGAACAGGAAATGCCTCTGGTGGGTGAAAATTCGCCTTGCGAACATCCGCTGGATCCATTCCGATCTTGCGGGAGAACGCATCGATTATCCGCTCGAGGTAGTAGGCAGCCTCCGGTCGACCAGCGCCGCGGTACGCATCCGTGGTCATCGTGTTGGTCACCACGCAGTGCAGCTTGTAGGACGTTGGAATATCGTACTGACCAGACGCTACGAAGAGTCCTAGCAACGGAATTGCGACCGTGAAGTTGTGCGTGTACGCACCCATGTCGCAGATCGCTTCCAACTCGTACCCGAGGATTGTGCCGTCTCGGGTCCCTGTGATGGTCGCTGTTCCGATCCAGCCGCGGCCTTGAATCGACGAATAGGCTGCTTCTCTCCTGGTCTCGGTCCATCTGACCGGGCGTTCGAGTTCGCGTGACGCAAAGCATGTGAGGATCTCGTCGGGATACACATTGAGTTTGACGCCGAACCCGCCTCCAACCTCTGGCGCTATGACACGAACCTTGTTCGACGGAATCCCAAAGGTCGTGGCGACTGCTCCGGCAACCGCATGCGGTATCTGGCTTGAAGACCACAACTCGACACTTCCGTAGCCCGCGCTCCAATGGGCGATGACGGCACGAGGCTCGATGGCCGTTGGAATCAACCGCTGGTTGATCATCTCAAGACTCACCACAACGGCATCGTCTCGCAGCTTCGACTCTTGGATGCCTGGCGATGGGTCGGGCAGATCGATGACCCCCTCCCACCACGCGTTCCCATTCCAGGTGAGCAAAGTGTTTGATTGGTCTGCGTGAACCTTGACGGCGTCCGAGAAGGCCTCCTTGAGGTCGACGACTGCCTGCCCTGGGTCGTAGTCGACATACACGAGGTCAGCACCGTCTTGAGCGACGTAGCGGTCGTCAGCAACGACCATCGCTACCGCTTCTCCGACATGCTTGACCACGCCGTCAGCCAGCAAGGGCCTGAGTGTGCCGACCGCCACCTGTGCGAGGGTCGGGCCGAGGTGCCTCACATCGGCTGCTGTGTACACCGCATGAACACCTTCGAGGGCACGCGCGGCGCTTGCATCAATACTTGTGATAGTTGCGGCAGCAAACGGACTTCTAACGAAGACAGCCGCGAGCTCACCATGGAGCTTCTTGTCATCGACGTAGATGCCCTTGCCTTGGATGAGCGACGGATCTTCTTTGCGACGGACGATCCCGCCCATGACAGATGTGGTACTCATGATGACGCCTCCGCTGTTACGCCTAGTGCTGGAGTTTCACCTCGCATCTTTGCCCCTGCGTATTGCACCGAGCGCACGATGTTGTGATAGCCGGTGCATCGGCACAGGTTCCCTTCTATCCCGTGCCGTATCTCCGCTTCGGTTGGATCGCTGTTTGATTCGAGAAGCGCAACCGAAGACATGATCATTCCAGGTGTGCAAAAACCACACTGGAGTCCGTGGCACTCCCAGAACCCCTCCTGAACAGGATGGAGCTGATTGCCGTCCGCCACTCCTTCGACGGTGCGAATTTTCGACCCATCTGCCTGGACGGTAAGCATCGTGCACGACTTGATTGGGCGACCGTCGACAAGGACGGTGCAGGCTCCGCAGTACCCAGTATCACAACCGACATGTGTCCCAGTGAGATCAAGATCTTCGCGCAGGTAATGAACGAGCAATCGTCTTGGTTCGACGTCGCCGCCGTGGTCGATTCCGTTGACTGTGATGTGTACTTGCACAGGTACTCCTCCGCCGATTCGACTAGGCACGGGGCATCGATCGCCGATGCCTCACGATCAGGGTAGAGAAACTGAACGGAGCGTGCGGAGAAATAGTCCACAATTCACCGCAGACGACATTGTCGACGAGCCTTCTGCCTAGTCGGAGGAAGCTGGACCTCTTCGGAACAGATTCTGGATCCACGTCCACAATCCTGCAAAGAGGAGGCTGAACCCTTTGACCTCGCCTGCCTGGATCTTCGAACTTTCTTCGACGCTCACGGCGGAGAGCTTTGCGTGGAGGCACTCTGCGAAATCATTAATCAATCGCTTCGACACCTCTGCAACGAGGCCGGTTCTCCCGAACTGGGCTATCGGCCCAGCGAGCGTCACATGGGCATCGATCCTCACATCGGTGCTGTCAGAGTCTGAGTTCAGGAGCGTTACCTCCACCGTGACGCGGCCTTGGGATCCGCCGCTTCGATCAACGCCTTTACCTACGATTTCCATCCGAAAGTTGTCGTCGTTCGTTGTGACAGTGGCTTCGCCCGTGAACGAAGAAGAAATCGGTCCGAGGTTCACGGCGAGCGCTCCGGCGAATGTGCCGTCGCCGTGGTCCTCAGTCAACTCAGCCCCCGGAAGACACCTCGCGACCTCAGGCACATCTTTGAACAGATTCCATACCTCAGTGATCGATCGATCGACCATGAAGGATTCAGTGATGTTCATGATTGATGCATCACAGGATTCCGAATCCGAAAGCTCGGAACTCGGAACTCGGAATCCCGATATCCGATGAACCGATAGAGCTCGAGCGGCGGTCATCTTGGTAGCGGGTCGACCGCCGACGGTAGACGGTAAACGGTAAGCGGTAAACGGTTCCGCTACCCATGAATCGCCACATCTGTTCCCCGCAGCGATACCCCTGAACCGGCGCCGTAACGGGTCTGGATAATCTCACCTGCAATAGCAATTGCTGTCTCAGCAGGGGTTGCACCCTTCAGATCAAGACCGATGGGTGCGTGAATCTCTGCTATCTCTGCGTCGGTCCAACCATCTGAAGCAAGCCGTTCAGCACGCATGGCATGAGTCCGTCGCGACCCCATCGCACCGAGATACTTAATCGGCTTGCCTTTGACGGCTTCCAGAACCGGTACCTCAAAACGCGCATCGTGGCTGAGAAGCACGACATAGGTTCTCCTGTCAGGTTCGATGTGATCGAAGACCCTGTCCGGCCAACCTGCAATGAGCTCATCGACATCTGGGAACCTTTCTGCGGTGGCCCAGGTCGATCTCGCGTCGGCGACCACCGTTCGAAACCCAAGTTCTCTGGCGAAAATCGAAAGCGGTTGAGCGATATGGCCTGCGCCGAATATCAACATGACGGGGGAGGGTGCAACGAAATCGATTAAGACGCGTCTCTCGCCGTAGCTGAGAGCAAGGCTCTTCTCCTGTTCCATGAGAACAGTCGCGTCGGCGATGACGTCGTCCGCGATTTCAGGCGGGAGGCTTCCTGCAACGTAGCCATCGTCAACGTGGATGACAGCAGCCATTCCTTGATCTTGCCCGTCAACAACGGTGACGAGAGCACCGAGACTCTCGCTGTCCTTGAGACGCCTGATAGCTTCAACAACGGTGTTCACCATGGTGTGATGAACACCTCAATCGTGCCTCCGCATGTGAGACCAACCTCGAACGCGTCGGCGTCAGCAATGCCATACGTCACCAGGACGGGCTCCCCGGTTTCGAGGACCTTTGCGGCATGTGCCCTGACGTCGTTCTCGACGCAACCCCCGCTCACGCTGCCCTCCATGTCGCCATCCGAGGAGATGAGCATCTTGGCGCCAACACCTCTGGGTGCCGAACCCTTAACGGACACCACGGTCGCAACCGCGACAGCTTTTCCTTGTTCCATCCACCGATCGCGGACCGAAAGCACCTGTTTCATCGTATCGGCGCTCCTTGGTTCGGAATTGCGTGCTGGCCTCGCACTGATTCAAGCAGCCCAACAACCTCTGTGAGGTTACGAACAGTAGAGGCTGCCAGTAACGCATCGACATATGGCAGCGCAGCTGCCATACCGCGAGCCATCGGTTCGTAACCTTCTCGACCAGCAAGCGGGTTCAGCCATATCAAGGTGCTGACCGATCGTGTCAACCGAGCCATTTCGCTACGAAGGTGAGCTGGGTCCCCCGTATCCCAACCGTCCGAGATGATCAGCCCGATCGGTGATCCGTTCGACACTCGGCGCGACCACCATTGGTTGTAGGTTTCAATCGCATCACCAATCCGTGTGCCTCCGGACCAATCCGGGACTGCTGCCGCAGCCATCGCAAGTGCGTCCGTCGGATTCCGCCTCTCGAGCTCCCTGCTGATTCGCGTCAACTGAGTCGCAAAGACGAATGTCTCGACACGGCCGAATCGATGGTGAGCCCCGTGGAGGAACTGGAGGAGCATCCTGGTGTACCTCTCCATCGACCCCGAAATGTCAGCGATCACGATGAGCGGTCGCTGCTTCTCACTGCGGGCGATGAATCGAAGCGGCATCAGGTCGCCGACAGGCGATGCCGCTGCCTTCAGACTTCTTCGCATGTCCGGGCGGGAACCGCCAGAAGCCGGTCTCCATCGTCTTGATTGGATCCTCGATGGCTCCCAACGCATCGCGGCGAGGATGGCCGCGACCTCGTCGGCCTCTTCCAGCGTCAAGTCTCCGAAGTCGATATCCATCAGCCGCTCAGCTCGAGAACCACCAACAATCTCAGCAATCTCGCCGGTTTCGGCTTCATTCTCGCCATCCTCATCAAGCCCGGTTGGCGACTCTCCGAACTTGGGTACCGCCGACGAAGAGTGAGTGACTCCCACCCTGTCGAGAACCTGGTCCAAGCCGAGAAGTACCTCACCGCGAAAGAAGGTCTCGAACGCCTCCTCGAAGGCCGGCTCGTGATCTTTGTCGGTGACGACAAGGGCGTGAAACGCCGCCTTGATATCACGCCTGTTGTGAAGCCCAACAAGAGTGGCGGCCCTGACAAGCATCGGGGTCGTCGCAGGCGAGACCCGAAGCCCGGCATGTCTGAGATGGCGTACAAATCCAACAAGGTTCGCCGTCGCTCTCTGCCCTGAACCAATCTCGCCCACACTCACTCGCTTAGGGCTCCGACCCCGTGCGCTCTGACCCGCTCGATGTCGTCTTGATACTTGAGCACCACTCCGAGGGTCTTGTCAGACACCTCGGATGTGAGCACTTTTTCATCGAGCACCGAGAGCGCGGTCGCCCAGTCGATTGTTTCTGCAACGCCCGGCGGTTTGAACAGATCAAGGTCACGAAGGGTGACCATCGCTGCGGCAAGTTGGTAGGCAAGGTCTGTCGACGTATCTGGTGCCTTGCGAGCAAGGATGGCCATCTCCCGATCAAGATCCGGATAGTCAATCCAGTGATACACGCAGCGACGTTTCACAGCATCGTGAATTTCACGGGTTCGATTCGAAGTGATGACCACAATTGGAGGCGTGTCGGCCTTAACCGTTCCAATCTCAGGGATTGTGATCTGAAAGTCGGAAAGCAGCTCAAGAAGGTAGGCCTCGAACTCTTCGTCCGCTCTGTCGAGTTCGTCAATGAGTAATACAGTTGGCTTCCCCGAAGCGGCTGCCCTGATTGCCTGGAGAAGCGGTCGAGCGACGAGGAATTCATCACTCATGATGTCAGAGACATCCGCGGTGGCCCTTGTAGCCTCGGCGAGTCTGATCGCGAGCATTTGGCGGGCGGAGTCCCACTCATACAATGCGTGCGATGCGTCGAGTCCTTCGTAGCACTGGAGGCGTATGAGTTCGCCACCGACGATCGAGGCAAGCACCTTTGCAACCTCTGTCTTGCCTACCCCCGGCTCCCCCTCGAGAAATAGCGGTCTTCCCATTTGGATCGCGAGGTGTGTAGCGACCGTGAGCGCGCGGTCAGGCACATAGTCGTTGGCCACAAGTGCGGCTTCAAGCGCGTCAACTGATTCGGGCAAGCTCACAGGGTGAACCTAGCCCCAGTTTTGCAGCTGGTCGAACGGAAGCGTCAGAGACCGAGTGCTGCAAGAAACTCAGCTGAGAATTTCCCTAGATCTGCGATCAGCCCTGGGAGGACTCCAAGGACGATGACAGCGACGGTCACCAGGCCAAGAGCAAATCCGATTGGTCCTGGAATCTGAGCTGATTCGAGTTCGCCCAGTTCGGCATCAGCCGGTGCTGGGTCAAAGAATGTGAACTTGATGACCTTGGCGTAGTAGACGAAAGCTATAACGGCGTTGATTGCAGCGATGATCGCGATGCTGTAGCCCCACCAGCTTCCGACACCGATCGTTGCTGTAAACATTGCGAACTTGGCATACCAGCCGGCCAGCGGAGGAATGCCAGCCAGGGACATGAAGAAGATCGCAAGCGTGAGGGCAACGCCTGGTGCGTAGCGATTCAGACCGGCCCAATCCTCAAGTTCGTACGACCCGACCCGTGACCCGATCACGATGGCCACGCCGAATGCACCAAGGTTCATGACTGCGTAGATCACGAGATACGTCACCGTGGCGCTGAAAGCCTCTCCGAGGTCAGCACCTGCCGCAGCCGCTGCACCAAACGGTGCAAGCACGAAACCCCCCTGTGCGATAGAGGAGAATCCAAGCAGGCGGATCACATTCGTCTGCTTGATTGCCACGATGTTGCCAACGGTCATCGACAGGATCGCTACGAGCCAGAGCACCGGCCCCCACAGATCGGCAACTGTTGGTAGCGCGATGTAGCAAACGGATAGGAGCCCAACAAAGCCAGCACCCTTGGAGCCAACCGAAAGCCACGCCGTCACCGGTGTCGGCGACCCCTCGTACACATCTGGAGTCCAGAAATGAAACGGCACAGCAGAGACTTTGAATGCAAAGCCCAACAACACAAAGATGACCCCGAGACTGAACAGGCTCGTCTCCTCAAGCCCTGGCGCAACGGCTGCAATCTCAGTGAACAGTTGCGACCCCGTCAACCCGTAAATCAATGAGACCCCAAACAACATCAGTGCGAGCGCAAGCACCCCGGTGATGAAGAACTTGAGGGAAGCCTCGTTCGACTTCGGATCGCCCTTTCGCCAGCCTGCGAGAAGGAACCCACAATCATCGAGATGAAGTCTCTCGATGACGCCATGACCACAGCTCCGAGTACAGCCGACACGATGAGGAAGTAGTACTCACCTTCGTAATAACGGTCCGACTCGAGGTACCCGATCGAGAGCAGAAGCACGATAAAACCTGCGAAGAGGAACACCCCCTTGAATACAAGGGCATACCCGTCGACCACGAACGACCCACCAAAGAGCACCCTGTCGGCTCCGCTCGAAGTGCAGAACTCCAGACTGGTGCAAAAGGCAAGGGTCAGCACAGGAACGAACGCAGCGAAGAGACCGATCATCGCCGTGATCGCCGCAAGTGATTTGCGGCGCGTAATCAGATCCACAGCGAGTGTCGCAATCACGGTGATTGCGAGGATGATCTCCGGTAGGAGAGCGTGGTAGTCGATCGGGTTCACGTCAGCCGCCGAAAGCCCTTTCCACAAGGCCGATCACGGCATCGTTTGTTGCTCCGAATACGATCTTCGGAAAGATTCCAATCGCGATGGTTCCGATCACAAGAGGCGCCCACGCAAGCCATTCGGAGCGATCCACATCCTCAAATTCCTTGCCGATCCACTCTTCGTTTGGCTCTCCGAAGTTGACATTCCGCAGCATGTACAGCATGTATCCGGCGGTCAGAACCGTACCGATCGCTCCAACGACCATGAAGGTTCGGAACAACCCGTCGGCGTTCAACGAATCGAGGGGATTGAACGCTGCCATCAGCGCCATGAACTCTCCCCAGAAACCCGCGAGTGCAGGCAGTCCGAGCGACGCCATCGCGGCGAAACCAAGCAGCAGACCCATCTTGGGCATCAGCACCATGACGCCGCCCAAGCGGTTCATGTCTCTGGTATGGAACCGGTGAGCCATCGATCCTGCAATGAAGAACAGCAGCCCGGTGATAAGACCGTGGGCAACCATTCCGATGATTGCAGCGTTGATTCCGACATCGGTCAACGTTGCGATGCCGAGCATCACGAAACCCATGTGCCCAACGGACGAATAGGCGATGAGCCGTTTGACATCGGTTTGTGCAAGACAGGCAAGCGAACCGTAGATAATCCCGATGACCGCGAGCAGCCCAATGAACCACGCCCAGTTCTTGGCTTCGGCTGGCAGGATCGGCAGGGCAATCCTGATGAAGCCGTAGGTGCCGAGTTTCAGGAGCACGGCAGCGAGGATGACGGACCCGATAGTCGGAGCAGCCGTATGAGCGTCTGGAAGCCACGTGTGCAGGGGCCACATAGGAACCTTGACCGCAAATCCGAGGAACAACCCAAAGAACACCAAGAATGCAAAGGTTCCAGTGAACGCTCCTGCGGCACCGATATCGCTCAACTCGATCATCGAGAAGCTTCGGTAGCCGAGCGTGTCTGCCGAGCGGAAGTACAGGGCAAGGAAACCAAGCAACATGAAGGCCGATCCGGCGAGAGTGAAGACGAAGAACTTGAGCGACGCATACAGCCGCATCTCGATCTTCCAATTCACAACCGGAACTTCCCGTATTCCTCGATCGCCCCACATTCCGATCATGAAGTACATCGGCAGAAGTACGAGCTCGAAGAACAGGAAGAACAAGACAAGGTCAAGTGCAACAAAGGTCCCTGTCATACCTGTTGCCAGAATGAGCACGAACGCCAGGAGCAATTTGGGATTGTGAGGTTCCGGCCAATGATTCCACGAGTAGATGATGACAAGCACCGTGATGAAGGTCGATAGGACCACCATCGGCAGCGAGATGCCGTCAACCGCTATGTGGAAATGAGCGTTAATCGCCTCAATCCACGGTGTGTCAATCTTCGTCCCGAACTGGTGGCTGTCCGCGGCCGAATAGTCGAACCGAATTGCAAGCAGGGTCGCAAGACCAAGAGTGACAAGAGAGAAGATCAAAGCAGTCCACTTGATCATCGATTCCCGCGCTCTTGGTATAGCCAACGTGACGCCCGCTCCAACAGCGGGCAAGAACACGATGAGGCTGAGACCCAAGCCGTTTTCAAACCATTCCATCTCGTGCTCCTCCTAGAAGATGATGAACAGGACGACGATCACTATCACGCCGACAAAACTGAAGGCCGCGTACTGCTGCACGCGCCCGGTAAATGATTTCCGAAGAATTGTTCCTGCCGCACCGGTGCCTGCACCAGTGGCGTTGTACAAGCCGTCAACAACATTCGAATCGAAGCTTTGGACACCCTTGGCGACTCCAAGCGCTCCGAGACCGACACCGTTGACGATTCCATCGACGACATGCATGTCGATCCACAGAATTGCACGTGCGAACGGACCCATTATTGGCCGAACGATGCCAGACATGTACAAATCGTCGATGTAGTACTTGTTCTCAAGAAGAGGCCAAAGAACGGGAATCCGAATCCGGTCGCGGGCCATCTGCGTATCGGCATCCTTGCCGTAGACCCTCCAACCGACCACAAGCGCTGTCACCACAAGCAGCGTTGAGATAATCAACACCGGCCAATCAAAGCTCTCTGCGTGATGGTCTCCCATGCCGGAAAGCGGAACTCTCGTCGCGAGCCAGTCAGTGAAGCCCGTGTAGACGCCTGGGATGTTGACCCACCCAGCTGTGATAGCAAAGAATGCGAGCCCAATGAGCGGGTACGCCATGGACTTTGGCGACTCGTGAGGGTGCGCTGTGCCTTTGTACTCGCCGAAGAAGGTGAGTGCCACGGCTCGGGCCATGTAGAACGCTGTGACGAACGCACCGATGAGTCCCAACACAAGAATGAAGTTTGCGACTCCTTGACCGTCACCGCCAGCGTACTTGACAGATGCAAGGATCTCATCCTTCGAGAAGAAACCTGCGAACGGGAAGATTCCGACAAGGGCGAGTGTGCCGATGATGAAGGTCCAGAATGTGATCGGCATCTTCTTTCGCAGTCCACCCATATCCGACATGTTGTTCGAATGGACGGCATGAATGAGTGAACCAGCGCCAAGGAATAGCAAGGCCTTGAAGAAGGCGTGCGTGAACAAGTGGAAGAGACCTGCCGTATACGCCCCAGCGCCCATCGCCGCGATCATGTAGCCGAGCTGTGAAACCGTTGAGTAGGCAAGCACCTTCTTGATGTCGTCTTGGACGATTGCGATCAGCCCAGTCAGGAAGAGGGTCAAGCCACCAACGATGATGATGATTGTGCGTACATCGCCAGCAAACAGACCGCTGACATCGAGGTAGAACGGAAAGAGTCTTCCAAGGAGGTACACGCCTGCAGTCACCATCGTTGCTGCGTGCATGAGTGCCGAAACCGGGGTCGGCCCTGCCATTGCATCTGGGAGCCAGACATGGAGCGGGAACTGCGCCGACTTACCCATCGCCCCGATAAAGATCGCCAGTCCAGCCCAGAATGCATACTGGCTGAGCGGCCCACTCTCTCCATGGACAACCACGTCGAGTACCGCATCGAAGCTGAACGATCCAACGGAGACGGCCATGATTATGGCGCCGATGAACAGTGCTGCATCGGAAACCTTGTTGACCATGAACGCCTTGTTCGCAGCGTCAACGTTGTCAAAGTCCTCCCAGTAGTGCCCAATCAGGAGGTAGGAAGAAACACCGACAAGTTCCCACCCAACGATGAGTTGGATGAGGTTCGGCGCCGAAACCAGGACGAGCATCCCACCTGCGAACAACGAGAACGATGCAAAGAACCACGTGTATCGAATGTCACCATGCATGTAGCCCTTGGCGTACATGAATACGAGCATTCCGACGACGCCGACGAGGAAGTACATCATGATCGACAGCCCGTCGACCATCCATCCCCACTCGATTGCAAATGACCCGATATCCGCGACGTTGATGGTCCCTTCGTAGACGATTCCCTCAGTCGCGTTCAGGAAGAACAGCACGGTGCCGTAGACACCGACGAAGGCGATCGAGCCGAAGGCAAGCTCCCACCCCTGCAACGGGAGCTTCTTGCCGAAGAACGCAATCAGGAACGCCGCAACAAGGGGCACAACAACGATGAGCCATGCCCACTCGACGAGAAATCCGTCCGTGATGCCTGGCACGGTTCCGTGGCCTTCGGCGGCGTTGGATCCCTCCTCTGCGGTGGCAAGGATGAGCTGCTGAAAGGATGTGGCGAGTTGAATCATGCGCTATCCCTTCATGAGATTCAGCTCGTCGACATCGGCAGATTGTCGGTTTCGATAGATCATGAGGATGATGGCAATTCCGATGCCGACCTCGGCTGCTGCCAGGGCGATAATGAACAGCGAGAAGATTTGCCCCTGGTGCAACGTGTCGCCCAAATACACATCAAAGGTGACCATGTTGATGTTGACCGCAGCCAACATCAGCTCGACGGAGACGAGAACCAAGACAGCATTCTTGCGAGTAATGACCCCGTAAAGGCCTAACGAGAACAAAGCGGTCCCAACAATGAGGAATTGCACGATTGTCACTCCGGCGCCTCCGAATCCATGCGGGCAAGCGCTATGCCGCCAATAAGTGCTGCGAGCAGCACGAAGGACACAACTTCAAACGGAATGACGAACCGATCAAAGATCAGGAGCCCGAGCTCAGTGGTGCTCGTGGAGTCAAAAGGCGCGATTGCTTCGTTCGAAAATGCATCCAGGAGCGCCCACGTGACCACGCCGAACATGACGGTCGAGAGCAGAGCCGCCGGCGCCTTCACGCTTCGGTCGTGGCTGAGGTCAGCCTCAACACCGAGCGGGGCCCTAGTAATCATGATGCCGATCAGGAACAGGATGATGACGGCACCGATGTAAACGAGGACGACCGTCCAGCCAACGAACTCAGCTCCAAGCATGAAGAAGAGCGCCGCGGTGCCTCCGAGCGACACAACGAGGTAGAGAACCGCTCGCACAATGTTGTTGCTCGTAACGGTCCGCCAGCCTGCGTACAACGTCGGGACGGCGATAACGAGGAAAGCCCAGTTGGCGGTTTCACGAAAGAACTCTGAAATTGAAACGGTCACGATGGCTCCAGACCTGGGGCCTCGGGAACCGTCGCCAGCCATTCGGTGAGTTTTTCCTTGTTGTGGAGCAGGTTCGAAACATTGTCTTCGCTGTACTCGTACTCGGGGCTCCAATAGAGCGCATCAAACGGGCACACCTCAACGCATATCCCGCAGTACATACACAGCGAGTAGTCGATGTCGAACCGATCGAGCGTCGCCCTCGCACGTGGCTTTCCGCCAGGTTTGGAAGCGGGCTGCTCTTCTTTGTGGCCCTCGATATAAATGCACCAGTCTGGGCACTCGCGGGCGCACAGCATGCAGACCGTGCAGTTGTCGACGTCGAGGGAAATGACGCCCCTTGCCCTTGGGACGGGAATCTCCTTCACATCGGGGTACATCGTGACGGGCGCTCTCTTGACCATGGTCTTGAGCGTCAACCACATACCTCTGAAGAGACCTGGAAACGGAAATGCGATCCTCTTCGACATCAGAAGGCCACCTTGAAAATTGAGATGACCGCGATATTGGCGAGTGAAATAGGGATCAGCCAGCGCCATGCCAGATGCTGGAGCTGATCCTCGCGGAGCCGGGGCCAAGTCCATCGAATCCAGATAAAGATAAACACAAGCAAGGAGATCTTGGCCAGCATCACTCCTGGACCGATGACGTTGAGAATGTTTCCGGATACGCCTGGTACCGCGTAGCCACCGAGATACAGCGTCGCGGCGATGGCGCTCAAAGAGATCATCGCCGCGTACTCACCAAGGAAGAACATCGTGAACCGAATCCCGGAGTATTCGGTTAGGTAACCCATCGTGAGCTCGGACTCGGCGATCGGCATGTCGAACGGGATACGGGAAAGCTCAGCTACTGAGGCGATCATGAAGATCGTGAAGCCGATGATTTGCCCCTTGATGAGGAACGGGGCTGACACGTCCACCCCACCAACCGTGAACCAGGTCTGTGCCTGAGAAGCAACAATGCCATTGAGCGACATCGTTCCCGCCTGGATAACTACCGCTGCAGAGACGAGAACGAGAGGAAGCTCGTAGGCAATCAGCTGGGCAGCTGCACGCAGACCACCCATGAGGGAGTACTTGTTCGCGGACGACCAGCCGGCCATCAGAATCCCAAGGACTGAAAGAGACGACACTGCAAGTACGAAGTAGATACCGAGATCGAGATCGCGTCCGACCATGTCCGGACCAAACGGGATGACGACAAAAACAGCAATCGTCGACATCATCACGACATAGGGAGCAAGCCCGTAGACAGTCCGATCGGCCGCAGCCGGGGCGAGATCCTCCTTCTGGAGAAACTTCAGCCCATCAGCAAGTGGCTGAGCCCAGCCCCAACGCCCACCTGCGTAATACGGACCAATTCTCGACTGCATGTGTGAGCCAGCTTTGAGCTCCGCGTAGATCACGACAAGCGCTCCAGTCAGCACAAAACCGAGGATTGCAACAAGTTTAAGAATCAGTTCAAGCCAGAAATTCATCGATCAACATCTCCGAGGACGAAGTCAAGCGATCCCATAATGGCAACGAGGTCAGGCAGCAGTTGCCCTTTGAGAATCCAAGGGAGGATGGAGAGATTCGAGAAGCTCGAAGAACGAATCTTGAGCCTGTACGGCATCTTTCCGCCTTCAGAGACAATGTAGAAACCGAACTCGCCCTTCGGATTCTCAGACCGCGAATAGACCTGACCTTTTGGCACCTTCAATACACGAGGGACCTTCGCCTGCAGGGGGCCGGAAGGAATCTTGTCTACGGCTTGGCGGACAATCTTTGCAGACTCTCGAATCTCTTCGAGTCTCACGACATACCGGTCGTAACAATCGCCTCCGTTTTGCGCAGCGACGTCGAAGTCCACCTCGTCATATGGCAGGTAGTTCTCGACCTTGCGTAGGTCGTACGCCACTCCGGATGCTCGAAGGTTCGGGCCAGTGAGCCCGTACTCGAGGGCTTTGTCGGCGGGGATCACTCCAACACCTACCGTGCGCATCTTGAACAGTTCGTTCCCTGCGACGAGGGACTCAATGTCTTCACAAATCTTGTCCATGCGGTCCATGGCGGAACGAGTTCGTTCGAAGAATCCTGCTGGGAGATCCATCGACTGCTTCTTCGTCGTCGATCCCCCTCCGTAGTTCGGCTTCACGCCACCGACACGGTTGAAGTTCGGATGGAAACGGCCGCCGGTGACCTCTTCGATCAGTTCGAGAATGTACTCGCGCTCGCGCAGGGCGTGCATGAGAGGTGTTGTCGCACCAAGTTCAAGCGGGTACGAAGACATGAACACGAGGTGCGATGAAATTCTCGCAAGCTCCGAGAGGATCATGCGGATGTATTGCGCCCGTGGCGGAGCTTCGATCCCCACCAGCCTTTCAACGCCAACAACGAATGGAACCTCGTTCGCAAAGCCGGACACCCAATCGATCCGGTTCACAAGAGCCGTGATCTGGGCATAGGTGCGGACCTCTGAGATCTTTTCGTAGCCGCGGTGCATGTAGCCAATGACTGGCTCAACGTCCCTGACCCGCTCACCATCGATGTTGGCAATCAGTCTGAGCACCCCGTGTGTTGAAGGGTGCTGCGGACCGATGTTGATCGTCATATCAGGTGTCTGGAGTTCAATGGAGACCGCTGCGTCTGAACGGTGGATCATTTCAGGTGTTGTCACGAGGCATCCTCCTCGTCCTCAGGCAACGTGTCCGGTTCGATTGCATCGGCATCCCCTTGGGGCATGGGCTCGACATCCACGTCACCCGGGAACGGCTTCACCTCGCGGGAAATCAGCGGATACGACTTGAGGAGTGGGTTGCCAATGAAGTCGTCTGGCAGGTACAACGGGATGAGGTTGGGGTTGCCGTCAAACTCGATGCCAAACATCTCGTGGGCTTCACGCTCGTGCCATCCTGCGCCGGCAATTGTGGGTTCGAGCGATGCAATTGTTGGATCGACTTTTGGAAGAACCGTCACGAAGATCGCACCGTCTCCATTCTTCACAGACGAGAGCCTGCAGAGCACCTCGAAGCGCTCATCGAGGGCATCAACATCGTCGACGGGGTCCCCGACCTCTACCTCTTTCGACCAGTCGATCGCGGAGAGCCAGCTGAACAGTTCAAGATCCTTGTTGGCAGCGTTGATCGTTTCTACCCATCTATCGTTTGCGACATGGATCCGCACCGTATCGAATTCAACGGTCGAGCCGAGAGCACCAAGCGATTCGACGAGCGACGCGGCATAAGCATCGAGGTCGCTGACCGTTTCAGCATCCGAAGAGCCGGTATCGGCTGCGGCAGTTTCAACAGCGGAATTGTCAGACGCGTCTGTCATCGACCCCGCTCCACTTCGTCTTCAGATCTTCATTCTGGATGCGATCCTGGAGCATCACTATTCCCTCAAGAAGAGCTTCAGGTCTCGGGGGGCATCCTGGCACGTAGATGTCAACAGGCATCACCTGATCGACGCCCTTGGTGACCGAGTATGAGTCCCAATATGGACCGCCGGTGTTCGAGCAGGAGCCCATTGAAATCACGTACTTCGGCTCTGGCATCTGGTCGTACAGGCGGCGAATTGCCGGCGCCATCTTGTCCGTTACGGTCCCCGCGACAACCATCAGGTCGGCCTGGCGAGGGGATGCAGGAAGCGGCACGATCCCAAAGCGCATGAAGTCGTAGCGAGGGCCAGACACGGCCATTACCTCGATTGCGCAGCACGCAAGACCGAACTGGAAATACCACAACGAGTACTTCCTTGACCAGTTGAGAAGCCATGAAAGAGGCTTTGGGACGTTGAACTTCTCGATTACTCCCACTTCAGCACGCCCTTGCGGATGGCATAGATAAGACCGACGAGAAGAATGACCACGAAGATGAACATCTCAACAAGGATGAACACCCCACGACCAACCGCCTGGAACGTGTCGAGTTGCAAGGCCCACGGGAATATGAACACAGCTTCAACATCGAAAATCAGAAAGAGGAGCGCAAAGACGTAGTAGCGAATGTGGCTTTGGTTCCAGCCACCGCCCACAGGTTCGATTCCTGATTCGTACGCGACATCCTTGAAGTCACCTGGACGGCGAGGCGCCAGAAGTTTTGATGCCCCGACAGCTCCCCCGACCAGAAGCGCACCAACAGCGATAAAGATCGCAACGGTGACGTAGTCGCCGTAGTACTGATTGAGCACGCAGAATTACCCTTCAAGCGAACACGTCGGTCTGATCCCTTACGGGTTACGATTCTATCCAGTCCGGGGGGCCACACCTAATTCATCGATGTCGGGCAAACACTGCCTCGGCGGCGTCGGGTACCGTCACGTCATGATCGCGACCCAACCACCGAACTATGAGGGCAGGGGTCTCGTGAACCTCATGGCCGAGGTCGAGCACAGACTCATAGGATCAGCAGCATCCACTCGACTCGATGAGGATCTAGCCGGGCTGATTCCAGACGGTCAGACCTATGTGGTGGTGCTCTTCGACGGCCTTGGAGCGGGCCAGCTTGGCCACAGGGAAGCAACCGACCTCGCGTCATCCAGAGCCGCAACCCTCGATGCTCCGTTCCCTGCGACCACCACCGTGAGCCTTGCAACTGTCGCAACTGGTTTGCCGCCCTCACAACACGGCATCATCGCCTACAAACTGTGGATGCCTGAGGTCGACACGGTTGTGAACACCATCCACATGACGACTCCATTCGGTGAGGCAATCGAGGCAATCGATCACGAGAACCTTCTGCCACGCCCAAACCTGTGGGAGCGTGTCGCAGCGCGAGGAGTGGAACCGATTGTGGTTCAACCCGGGAACTTCCAATCGACACCCCTCACCAAGACCCTCTATAGAGGTGCCCGGTTCGAGGGGTACTGGTCCCTCGACGACGCCGTCAACGTGACGCGAGACCTCGCATTGCCCGGTCGATTGGTGTTCCTGTACATTCCACACGTCGACTTCGCAGCACATTTGTCGGGACAAGACTCGAGCGAATACGCCGACGCAATGGCTCTTGCAAATGAGATCTGGTCACGGCTTGGCGAAACGCTTGGCGATCATGTGACTCTCATTGGGACCGCAGACCACGGCCACGTTGACATCGACGAGGCATCCAGGTTTGTTATCGACGAGTCGGATGTTGGCGAAGGATTCGTGTCAGAGGACGGGAGGGTGATCTTCGTCCACGGCAACGGCGAGGCACTCGCTCGCCGCCATGGGGGGATATGGATTCCTCGCGACGGATCGGTCAATTGGTGGGGGCCCGGACCGTTCCACGAGGCCTTTGCTGATCGCGCTCCCGATGGGATCGTGTTTCTCCCCAAGGGGATCGCCGTGTT
>JAQCAA010000142.1 GCA_027728645.1 Actinomycetota bacterium
CTGTCAGGGATGACCCGCGACATGTGTACGGGATGTCCCGCGACAACACACCCCCTGTTTATCGGGTCCGCCAACCCTGGGTACGCGGAAACTCGTGAAGTTTGGTGGGTGGGAACGAAGTAGCATCTGATTGAGAGCGAGGAGCTGTCGATATGCAGACATATACCACCCCAGGTGAACGGACCGTGTCACCAGAGACCAACGCGGTCTCGATGCTGAAGAGCCGAGCAGAGTCCGCCCCCGATCATGCCGCGCTGGCGTACCGCGATGGCGATTCGTTCGTTGACGTGTCAACCGCTGAATTCTGGCTCACCGTCCGCGAACTAGCGGCAGGGCTTGTGGCTGCTGGTGTGCAGAAGGGCGACCGCGTCGGTCTCCACACGGCCACGAGGATCGAATTCACCTACTTCGACTACGCAATCTGGGCAGCAGGGGCAGCAACGGTGACGATGTACGAAACCTCCTCGGCTGAGCAGGTCAAGTGGATGCTCTCCGACTCAGGGGCTGTGGCGGTGGTCTCCGAGAACTCGGACACATTTGAGGTGTTCGAGTCAGTATCTGCCGCACTCCCGGCATGTCGAATTTCCTATGTGATCGAAGACGGCGCAGTCGCCACGCTCAGGGCAATGGCCTCTGACACCACGCTGAGCGAGGTTGATCGCAGGATTGCATCGATCAGTCACGCCGATCTCGCAACCCTCGTGTACACCTCCGGAACCACTGGAATGCCGAAGGGCTGTTCACTGACGCATCACAACTTCGCCTGGGAAGTCCACCAACTCGACGACTCGGTCGCCAAGCTCATGAGCCAAGACAACAGCACCCTGATGTTTCTTCCGTTGGCCCACATTTTTGCAAGAGCGGTTCAATCGGCGTGCGTGGCCAACGGTGTCAAGATCGGGTTCTCAACGGGCATTCCCCAACTCCTCGAAGAGCTTTCGATGTTCAAGCCGACATGGGTGTTCTCGGTCCCACGCGTCTTTGAGAAGATTTACAACGGCGCAAAGCAGAAAGCTGATGCTGACGGCAAAGGCAAGATCTTCGACAAAGCAGCCGGGGTGGCGATCGCCTACTCACAGGGGATAGAGCGGGGCAAGATCGGCATCGGTACGAAGCTCGCACACGGACTGTTCGACAAGCTCGTGTACGTCAAGCTCCGTGGGGCGTTCGGCGGTGAGGTGAAGCACGCGATCTCTGGCGGAGCCGCACTCGGCGAGCGCCTTGGGCACTTCTTCCGAGGCATCGGCATCGTTCCGCTTGAGGGATATGGTCTCACAGAGACGACCGCCGGTGCAACGCTCAACACACCGGAGGCAATCAGGATCGGCACGGTGGGACGTCCACTGCCTGGCGTCTCGATCCGCATCGCGGAAGACGGTGAAGTACTCATTAAGGGTGGCCACGTGTTCCGTGGCTACTGGAACAACGAGCAGGCGACAAAGGAAATCCTCACCGACGATGGGTGGTTTGCAAGCGGGGATCTTGGCGCTCTCGACGCTGATGGATTTCTTTCGATTACGGGACGAAAGAAAGAGATCATCGTGACCTCGAGTGGCAAGAATGTCGCCCCTGCGGGTCTCGAAGACCGCATGCGGTCCCATGCCCTCATCTCTCAGGTGATGGTTGTTGGCGATGCTCGTCCCTTCATCGCTGCACTCGTCACCCTCGATGAGGACTCGCTTCCAGCGTGGGCAGCAGCGAATGGGCTTGAGGATGTACCCGTTGGCGAGCTCCACGATCATGAGGCTGTTATTGCTGAGGTCGACGGTGCGGTCAAGAACGCGAACAAGCTGGTCTCAAAGGCTGAGGCGATCAAGACCTACAGGATCCTTCGTGAAGACTTCAGCATCGAGGGTGGAGAACTCACACCGACTATGAAGGTCAAGCGGTCGGTTGTCGCAAGCCGCAACGCTGCCGTCATCGAGGAGATCTACGCCTGACCAAAACCGTTCGGCAAAAGGGATCTGTCCCTAGCCTTGCGGAACATGAAGCTGTCGCGAACGAAACTCAGAGTTGCGGTCGTGCTTGGAGTTGTTCTCGTGCTGCCGCTCAACGCGGCGCTCGCGCTCCCGCCTGGCTCAACTGCGATGCTTCCCGACGGCGAGAAGCGGCCGGTCGTGTACCTAGCGAGCGTCGACCAACCAGAGAGGTACAACAACCTGCTCGAAGCGAGTCTGTCGATTGTTGCCTACGACGACGACGGAATCGTGGGGTACGAGTACCGGTGGAACCGCGGCACCTACGGATCGATCCGCCAGACGAGCGCAGACGATCCGGTTGTGAGCTTTGCTGAGCTGCAACCCGAAACACGGTATGTCCTCGAGCTTCGAGCAATCGATAGTCACGGTTGGACCTCCGATTGGTTTCTTGCGGCAGACATGGTGACCCCCAAGCCACCTGCAATCATCGTCGCTGGAGATTCGATCGCGTCCGGCTACACGAGGCAGTGGTTTTCCTCGGCAGGCGAATGCGTCAACAGCTCTGCGTCCTACGGCGAGACGCTCCGGCACGAGATCTCAAATCGGCTTCCTCCGCAGTGGGCGCCTTCGTATCACAATGTCGCATGGGCAGGCGCAGGAGTGCAGGCCATGTGGAACGGGGGGACTGATGACTGTGGAGGCCACCACGCGAGCCAGGTGGAATCGATCGCTTCCCTAGCGGACCCTTCAACGTGGAACATCGTTGTTGTCACCGCTGGAATCAACTCGACAAACTGGTCGAGCGTTGTGGCCGAACTGACCAGAAACACTGCCTTTTCGTTCACTGAGCGGGGCGATAGGCAACGTTGCGAGGATGCCGTGTCCGTGCGGTGGGATCTCACGGACAGGGCTGAATCGATTGCTGCCGGGACTGGTCGAATCACCGATGAGCTTGCACAACACACAAACGCTTCTCTGTACTGGACGAGCTACTACTCGATTATCGGGTCGAAACTTGCGCCATTGTGGACACCGATCGGTGCGGAATGTGGCGACCAGATGGCGGACGCACTGCAGCTTCTCGAATCCACCCTCAAGGACGGTCTCACCGTAGGGGTTACCTGGGTCGATATTGATGTGGCACAGGTACCGACCCAAGGCTGGGGAGGCTGGCCCCACCCGAATGCGGCCGGCCAATCGAGTATCGGTCGAACAGTCGCAGCGGCGATCGACTGATTCAACTCGTTTCTGTCGCTGCCATGTGTCACGATGGCAGTATCGAGACCCGACTGAAAGACACCCGAGTATGGACGCCCCGGTGATGGACATTCCAGGCATTCTTCATGCAGACCTCGATGCGTTCTACGCGGCTGTCGCTGTCAAGGAAGATCCATCGCTTGCAGGGAAGCCGGTGGCTGTCGGCGGCGGAGTCGTGCTTTCCTGCACCTACGAGGCAAAGGCGTATGGCGTCCAGGGCGG
>JAQCAA010000143.1 GCA_027728645.1 Actinomycetota bacterium
GGTCCGTAATCCGCCCTGATCGGTTGCTCGGTTATCGGGATTCGGGTGTCCGCTGCCGAGTCCGCGACAAACAAGCGTGAGTGCGAAAAGTATGCGGGTGTATCGAGCAGCCACGGTTGCCTGTCAGACGTACACTCGCCACGCTGGCGCCGAGCATCAAAACATGTCACACCCGACATGCATGATGACGTGAGCCACGTTGGCGACGACACCCTGAAACGAAATCGAGGAGGACCGGTGACATCGGTAATAGATCAACCGGCGAGCCGCTCCCCGAGGCTGCCGCCACACAGCCTTGACGCCGAGGAATCTGTCCTCGGGGCCGTCCTGCTGTCGGCGGAAGCCGCCAACGTGGCTCTCGAGAAGCTCCATGCCGACGACTTCTACAAACCTGCCCACCAGCTGGTGTTCGAGGTAGTCCACAGCCTTTTCGACGCAAACGAGCCGATTGACGCCGTCACCGTGGCGGAGGGACTCAGGCGAGACGGAGCACTTGACCGCATTGGTGGCATCGAGTTCCTCACCGATCTGATTGACTCCGTTCCTTCGACATCGAACGCTGAGTACTACGCATCGATCGTGGAGGAGCACGCCCTTCGGCGCAGGCTCATGCGTGTCGGCGGAGACATCTCAGTCATTGCAGGCAAGATGGCCGAGCCGATCGAGGATGTTGTCGACCAGGCTGAACAGGCTGTGTTTGCCGTAGCGGAACGAAGGGTCGGAGATGGCCTCCAGCCAATTGACCACCTCCTCGGCCCAGCCATAGAGAAGGCAGAAGAGCTCCAACGCAATGGATCAGAAGTCACCGGCATCTCAACCGGCTTCCGGGACCTTGACCGCAAACTTGCAGGTCTTCACCCAACGAACCTCGTCATTGTTGCCGCCAGGCCTGGCATGGGGAAGACTGCGCTTGCTTTCAACATGGCCCAGAACGTTGCCCTTGGAGGTCGCACGGTTGCGATCTTCTCGCTTGAAATGAGCCGTGAAGAAGTCGTCACTCGGATGTTGTGCTCACAGGGCCGTATCGATTCTCAGCGCCTTCGGACGGGAAGGCTCACCGAGGGCGACTTCACAAAACTTTCCAACGCCGCTGGTGCTCTTTACAAGCAGAACATCTACGTTGACGACTCGGCCGGCCTCACAGTGACCGAGATCAGGGCGAAGTGCCGCAGGCTTCGTCGACGCCCTGGGCTGGACCTCGTCGTCGTCGATTACCTACAGCTCATGAACGGATCGGGCCAGGAGAACCGCCAGCAGGAGATCGCAATGATCTCCCGTTCCCTCAAGAACCTTGCACGTGAGTTGCATGTGCCGATCGTCGCTCTCTCACAGCTCAACCGAGCGGTTGAGGCGAGGGAGGACAAACGTCCTCGACTTGGCGACCTCAGGGAATCAGGAGCCGTCGAGCAGGATGCCGATGTTGTCATGTTCATCTATCGAGACGAGTACTACCACCCAGATCGGGTGGAGTCGAAGGGCGTTGCTGAGATCTCGATAGCCAAGCACCGGCAGGGTGGGGTCGGCAAGGTTGATATGACATTCCTCCCAGAGTTCACCCTCTTTGCCGACATGGGTCGCGCAGAGTCACCGATGTAGCACCGGTGCCGCTAGCGGTACCATCGTTCGATGTTCGAGCTGAAGTTGTCACCCCTCACCGCAAGTCTGTCGCTCGCGGCTGTTGCCGTTGCTTGGGGCGCCATCCCGCTGTTCGTCCGAAACGACGTGTCGTCTGTGGGACTCGTTGGAGTGCGGGTGACATTTGGGGCGGTTGCGCTGATCATCGCGGCGGCAGCGTTCGGGAAGCTCCGATTTCCAGCGATGCACCGCGCGAGACTGGTTGTGGCTGGCGTCTTGCTCACAGCCCATTGGGCAGCCTTCTTTCAGTCCATCAAACTCACGTCCGTTGCAGTCGCATTGTCGGTGATGTACATCGGTCCAATCGCTGCTGCCATCCTTTCCGGCCCGATCCTCGGAGAAAGCGTCCCTCGACGATTGTGGATCGCACTGGGCGTGGCGGCAAGCGGGACCGTCGTGGTGGTCCAGCCATGGGCCCTTGGCGACGAAGGAGCATCCTCCGTGCAAGGGATCGCCTTGGCAGGACTAGCTGCCGTCCTGCTGGCAGCGCTCATGATCGTTGGCAAGCCTGCCGCACGGGACCTTCGGGGCCTCACGATGTCGATGGCAGAGCTCACGGTCGCAGCGGTGATACTCGCCCCGGCGACGGTGGCGGCACTGTCGGATCATCCAGATCAGCTTGTGAACTTCCTGATCCTCGGGGCCGTCTTCACCGGGCTTGCTGGGTTCGTCTACTGGGAAGTATTCCGCACGATCCCCGTGGCTGCGGTCAGCACACTCATGTATATAGAGCCAGCGTCCGCTGTGATTTGGGCGATGATCTTCCTGAACGAGTCACCAGCTGTCATGACTTGGCTCGGCATCGGACTCGTGATTGCTGGAGGAGCAATGGCGGCGGCAACCCCAGTCGACGAGCCAGCAACTCATCTCAACGTCGCGCTCTAGTCCCCTGTCACCGTGTTGCGTTTGCTGATCACTCTCGGACCGATGAGTGCATGTCGCACGGACTGGTTCTGCGGTGTCGGTGGCGTCCCTACCCTTCGGGTATGTCCACTGCCAAGCAAACCGCGACTCCTATATCTCGCGATGTCGTGATCGTGGAAGGGTCCGACGCCCGTGATTACCTCAACACCCAGTTGACGCAGGACATCATGGCGATTGGACTCGGGGAATCTGCTTGGTCGTTCCTGCTTGATCCAAAGAGCTCGATTGTCGCGCTCGTACGCGTGACTCGAATCGGTCAAGATCGGATCACCCTTGATGTGGAGCCCGGGCATGGCGATGCCGTTCGATCGAGGCTCGACGGCCTGCTGTTTCGAACTGACGCAAGGTTCTCCCAGGCAACGTGGCCAGGTGTCTCGTGGCATGGTCCTGGCTCAGCGGCGCAGGTGGCAGATGCTCCGATCGTATCTCGTTCCCCGTGGGCAGGCATAGAGGGACTTGATGTTGTCGGGCCATCGGTGTCCGTCCCCTCTGGAACCGATCGGCTCAGCGAAGATGAACTCGAAGCGATGCGGATAGAGGCTGGCTGGCCTGCGATGGGCAAGGAAATCATCGATGGCATCACACCGGCGATGACAGGACTTGTTGAGCTCACTGTGTCTTTCGACAAGGGCTGCTACACGGGTCAGGAACTGGTTGCGAGGGTTCATCACCGAGGTGCTGCGCCAACCAAGCGACTCGTTGGTATCCAAACAGGCGAACACGCTGTGTCGGCGGGCCAGGAGTTCAGCATCGACGGAGATGTTGCGGGGTTTGTCCCCTCCTCGTCTGGCTCAGAG
>JAQCAA010000144.1 GCA_027728645.1 Actinomycetota bacterium
AAGGGAGCCCAAAGATCAGGTCAACCGAAACGGAACCGAAGCCGACCCTGCGAGCCGATCCAATGGTCTCTGAAATCTGATCCGCGGTGTGGTTGCGTCCGAGCGCGGAGAGAACACCGTTGTCGAAGGATTGAGCGCCAACAGAAACTCGGGTGAATCCGGCATCAACAAGTCCATCGCCAAGTGAATCTGACCAGTCCTCGGGATTGGCCTCGAGAGAGATCTCGACGTCGTCGTGCGCCCCGAAACGCACCCTGAGCGCGTCAACAATCGAGCCGAGCTTGGCTGGTTCAAGGCGCGTCGGCGTACCTCCACCGAAGTTGATCGCATCCAGCGGGCCGAATTCACTCTCCATCTCTATCTCGGCGATCAGAGCTTCGACGTATCGCTCGACGCTATCGCGGCCATTGGTGGATTCGTCGACGATCGCAAAGTCGCAATAGGGACAGCGCCGGAGGCAAAACGGAATATGGATGTACGCCGACTTCCACAGACTGGCTGCGGCGGCGAGTTCCGGACTGTCAGGCCTCGCCAAATAGGTCTGAGACTCCACACCGGGATTGGGCGCGCTACTCATCCCCGATGGTGAGCGCAGCGACAAAGGCCTCTTGCGGGACCTCAACAGATCCCACCATCTTCATGCGCTTCTTGCCCGCTTTCTGCTTCTCGAGCAACTTGCGCTTTCGCGTGATGTCGCCGCCGTAGCACTTGGCCGTCACATCCTTGCGCCGTGCTTTGATCGTCTCTCGCGAGATGATCCGCGAGCCGACAGCTGCCTGGATCGGGACGTCGAACATTTGGCGAGGGATCAACTCGCGGAGCCGCTTCACCATCGCCCTGCCGTAGCTCTGAGCTCGGTCTTTGTGGACGATGGTCGAGAAGGCATCCACTGGCTGTGAATTGAGAAGAATGTCGACACGGACAAGATTCGAGACCCGGTAGTCCTCTGGCTCGTAGTCGAGAGACGCATAGCCCCTCGTTCTTGACTTCAGCTGATCAAAGAAGTCGAACACAATCTCTGCAAGCGGGACGATGTAGTGAAGCTCGACTCGTTCGGGGCTGAGGTACGTCATCTCCCCCATTTCGCCCCGCTTGGTCTGGATGAGCTCCATCACCGTTCCGATGTACTTCGACGGAGTAATAATCATGACCTTCACATACGGCTCCTCGATCGAGGCAAGGAACGACGGATCCGGGAGGTCCTGTGGACTGTGCACCACAACGGTTCCTCCGGCCGTGAGATTCGCCAAGTATTCAACCGACGGCGCCGTCGCGACCAAGTCAAGGTCGTATTCGCGTTCGAGCCTCTCACGGACGATCTCCATATGGAGGAGCCCAAGGAACCCACACCTGAAGCCGAACCCGAGCGCCCGTGACGTCTCGGCCTGGTACACGAGCGATGAGTCGTTCAGTCTCAGCTTGTCGAGAGCTTCCCTGAGACGTTCGAAGTCATCGCCCTCGGTAGGAAAGAGTCCTGAGAACACCATCGGTTTCGGTTCCGCGTACCCCGGAAGCGTCACCGTTGCAGAGTTCACGACATGAGTGACAGTGTCACCCACGCGGATGAGATCAATGTCCTTGACACCTGTGATGAGGTAGCCAGCCTCGCCAGCTGACAGTCTTCCTGTGGGTTCGATTGCGGGTCGGCGCACACCGACTTCGTCAGCAGTGAGGTCCTCTTTCGTGGCCATGAAACGGATGGCATCTCCCTCGACCAAGACTCCGTCGACAACTCGAATGAGGCTGACCACTCCTCTGTAGGTGTCGTAGTAGGAGTCGAACACGAGTGCCCGCAGAGGGGCGTCCGGGTCCCCAGCAGGCGGCGGAAGTCTTGCCACGATTGCTTCGAGAAGCTCATCGATGCCTTCGCCTGACTTAGCGGACACCGCAATGATCTCGTCTGGCGATCCGCCGAGAACGCCTGCGAGCTCCAGGGCGACACGCTCAGGATCGGCAGCTGGAAGGTCGATCTTGTTCACCACCGGAATGATGTCGAGACCGTTTTCGATAGCAAGGTAAGCATTGGCGAGTGTCTGCGCTTCAACACCCTGTGATGCGTCGACAAGTAGCAAGGCCCCCTCACACGCGACAAGGCTTCGTGAAACTTCGTAGGAGAAATCCACATGACCTGGGGTGTCGATGAGGTTCAACTCGTACGAATGCCCGTCCTTCGCTAGATAGTCGATCCGAACCGCGTTCGCCTTGATCGTGATCCCTCTCTCGCGTTCAAGGTCCATCTCGTCGAGCATCTGCGATCGCATGTCCCTGCCGGAAATAGCACCAGTGCGCTCAAGCAAGCGATCGGCAAGTGTGGACTTGCCGTGATCGATGTGAGCAATGATGCTGAAGTTGCGGATGCGCGACTGATCCATGCGTTTCTCCGGAGGGATGCCGACGGTACGAGGACAACTTCAGTGTACCGTTGCGGCCGTACGCCGCTATCATCCCATCGATTCCCACCCCACCTCGTGAGGTTCTTTTCTTATGGCGAATATCAAGTCACAAATCAAGCGCAACCGGCAGACCGTTCGCCGCAATGAGCGCAACAAGGCAGTCAGGTCAGAAATCAAGACCCGCGCCAAGCAAGCCGTCGAGGCCGCAGAGGCTGGCGACGCCGCGAAGGCAGAGGACTTGCTAAGGCTGGCTCAGAAGCGATTTGACATGGCTGTCACCAAGGGTGTCCTGCACAAGTCGACCGCCTCGCGGCGAAAATCTCGCCTCACCGCTCAGGTTCGCTCCCTTCTCGCATAGGCAGACCGGACATGACCGAAAAAACCGGCACATGGATGACGCCTGCTGCGTTGCAGAAGCTCAAGGACGAGTACGAGCATCTCTTGACCGATGGTCGCGACGCGATCGTGCTTCGCATCGCTGAAGCACGGAGTCACGGCGACCTCAAAGAAAACAGCGAATACGACACCGCCAAGAATGACCAAGGCTTCATGGAGGCCCGCATACGTCAACTCCGGCACTTGATTGAGGATGCCGTCGTTGAAGAAGTTTCGGACTCGGGTGCTGTAGAAGTTGGGACCATCGCAACCGTCATCGACGACGACGGCGATGAACTCGAATTCTTCGTAGCGCCAGCCGAGAACAAGGTCGACGGCATGCTTCTGGCGTCGCCAGACTCACCACTTGGCAAGGCGCTTCTCGGCGCACAACCAGGTGGCTCGGTGACGTATAGCGCCCCAGGCGGAACCTTCACCTACAAGGTCGTCAGCGTTCGGGTGTACGAGGGCTAGAGGCGCCTACCGTCCACCGTCCACCGTTCGGCAGCTTTCAGCCTTCAGGACCAGGCGATCGCGAGGACCAGGTCTTCGGTCCTCCCTCGAGGGAGGACGGGCGAGCTTGC
>JAQCAA010000145.1 GCA_027728645.1 Actinomycetota bacterium
CGCTCCGCTCCTCTTCCGTCCCCCTTGAAAGGGGGACCGATCTGGGGAGAGCTGCATCACTCAAGTCCTCTGCCGTCTCTCCTCCGCTGAGCGACGACAGGCGAGCTAGCAGGGAAGCTTTCAGCCTTCAGGACCAGGCGGATCGCGAGGACCATGTCTTCGGTCCTCCCTCGAGGGAGGACGGGCGAGCTTGCGAGCCAGGAGGGTGGCGCACACACACCAGCGTGCGAGGCAAAAGCGTGTCATCCCCCTGAATCGGTCTCGAAAGCTGACAGCTCTCAGCTCTCAGCTCTCGGCCTTCAGGAACCGGCGCTCGCGAGGACCAGGCCTTCGGTCCTCCCTCGAGGGAGGACGGGCGAGCTTGCGAGCCAGGAGGGTGGCGCACACACACCAGCCTGCGAGGCAAAAGCGTGTCATCCCCCTGAATCGGTCTCGAAAGCTGTCAGCTATCAGCTATCAGCTATCAGAACCGGAACCCGCGGCCGTCAGTGCCGATCTGTCCTCTGTCCTCTGCTTACCTGTTCATCCAGCGGGACATTGCCACGGTCAAGCGTTCCAGAGTGACTCGGTGCGTTGCTTCGGGCTGGGTTTTGAGCGTTAGGTCTGCCTTAGCGAGGGCGCGAACACAGTTGGAGAGTGCTTCGCCATTGGCTCTTGTTCTCGCCTCCCAGATCTTCTTTGTGGCATACGAGGCTGGGTTCGCCTTCGACCATGCTGCAAAGGTTGCGTAGTCGGGGGCGACGGCTGCGAGGGACCGCTTGCGAACCTCGCCTTCGAGATAGGACAGCAGCACCAGCGGATGGTTGTGTTCGAGGAAATCGGACAAACGTCGGAGTGCTCCGGCGTGATCGCCCGACATGATGGCATCCCCGAGAAACCACATCGGTTCGTCTGGGCGATTGTCGAAGTTCTCTCTGATGACCGATGCCTCAATCACCCCGCCAGACACGGACAGCTGATCGATGGCTTGTCGAATCGCCGCTTGATTCGCACCGAAATGCCTAATGAGTTCCTCACGTGCGGCCTGGTCGATTCGAAGACCGCTCGTCCTTGCGTAGTCAGCAATCCACTGCGACGCCTCTCTGGCGTTCATCGCCTTGAGTGAGATGACCTCGCCAGATGCTGCCACAGCCTTTTTCAACGGCGCAGCGAGAGTCCCCGAAGCCGCGAACACAGCCACCGCCTGTGCCGGATCGGCATTGCCAAGCATTTCTACAATCGCATCGACCTCGGCCTTGAGCAAGTTCTGCGCATCCATCACGAACACGCCGGTCGGTCCCCCAAACAAAGAACCGGATTGGAGTGCAGGAATAATGTGTTGAACTTGGTCGCGGAGCGTCGTTCCGTCGTCCGACGAGCCAGCCCCTCTGCTCGGCACGTCGATTCGGGTTGGGTCCTCAACGCCAGCTTCCTTGAACGCATCGCGAGCGATCGACATCATCCGCTCGCGCTCACCTGCGCCAGCATCCTTGGGGGCGGTAACTGCGATCCATGCCATTGGTGCCACCCTATCGCCTCTTTGTGACAAGCCAGCAATGACAATGCACGCTCCGGCAAAGCCGAGAACGCGCCCATCCGATGGTTGGTTCGCTCGGACTAACATTCGTTGGGACGGGCACCTGATCGGCACCACGCGACGTGCAAACGCACGTTTTCGAATCGGTAGCTGGTCTATCCATAAATGGAGTTGACATATGTTCGACACAAACGACGCAACCAACGCCCTCGCCACTGCGGGGATTGACATCTCCGATGAGCAATACACCGCCGAAGACGTAGCGAAAGGGATGAACGTCGAGCTAGAACACGGAACGCAGTTCCCAGACCTCGACGTAACGGGTAACGATCCTGTCGTCACGGTGAAGATCGCGTTGGCGCATCTGCGGGAATTCCCCGACTACTACGACCGACTCGCTGTCATGGAGAGTGAAGCCGAAACAGCCTTCGAACGACAAGGCTGACGACCTCCGGTCCCCACCGATCTCGGAGAAGAGGGTGAATGTCAGACACGAAGAAGAAGCGAGCACGCCTTCCCCCTCGGTGGGTCGTTCGCTTTGCCTGGGTAGTCCACCGCAGCTTGCATCGGATCACGCGCGGTCGGGTCGGACTGAGACACGCTGTGGGCAACCGCTACGGCATGATGCGCCTTACGACTATCGGTCGTCGTTCGGGTCAGGAGCGGACCGTGATCTTGGGGTACTTCGACGATGGCCCCAACCTCGTGACGATGGCGATGAACGGCTGGGCCGCACCCGAGCCTGCGTGGTGGCTCAACCTCCAAGCGCGCCCGGAGGTCAACGTGGACCTCAAAGACGGCCGCCGCAATGTTCGAGGCCGAGCAGCCGAGGGCGAGGAACGGGCGCGGCTGTGGGCCCGGTGGAGTGAGATAGACAAGGACCTCGATGCTTACGCTGCGCGGCGGCCCTCCGAGACGGCTGTCGTGGTCCTGGAGCCACTGCCCTAAAACCCTGCCCCACCACAAGGCCTCAAGACCTAACTCTGACCGACGAGTTCGATTGTGATGTCACCGACCTCATCAGTGCGGTGAATCGTCACTCCAGCGGCGACGAGGGCGGCCACAATATCAGGATGCGGGTGGCCGTACCGATTCGGACCGTATGAGAGGATGGCCACCGACCCCAATGTGCGCTCGAGCCAGCGAAGGTCAGTCGTAGCCGAACCGTGATGGGGCACCACCATGACGTCGGGTGCCAGCGCCGGCAGCTCTCGGAGGGCAACTGCTTCTGCATCCCCAGGGAGCAGGACCGAAATTGCAGTGGGCACGAAGAGAACAATCGATCCATCGTTGTCCGACACATACCGCCTGCTTGGCGAGAGGATCTCGGCCGTGATCTCACCCACAGTGAGCCGGTCGCCGGCTTCTACGCGGTTGACCCGTATCCCGTGCTCAAGCGCAGCCATCACGAGATCGGAGTCGCGAACAAATCGACTCACGACCAGAACCTCGATCCTCCCCTGTCGTACGAGTTCTGCCAATCCCCCTGCATGATCAAGATCGTCGTGGGAAACAATCACGACGTCCAGCGAACGCACTCCGTGGCGCCGAAGGGCGCGGTCGAGCACACCGGGATCGGAACCTCCATCCATCAACATCGTCGAGCCGTCGGGTGTCTGGATCAGAATCGAGTCTCCTTGGCCGACATCGAGAACCGTGAGTGTCGGAACAACCGGCCATGGATGTGCCCAAGGGACCGCAACCGCAGCAACGACAATTCCGACGGCGGCCACGACAGGTCTGATCGACCGCACCGACAGCCCTGCAACGACTATCAGCGCACCAGCGACCCCACCGATTCCCAGCT
>JAQCAA010000146.1 GCA_027728645.1 Actinomycetota bacterium
CGTTCCCATCGATCGCGTTGAGCTTTGCTGCGGCTTGCGCAAGCCTTGCTTCGCCTCTCGACGCAATGACGACATCTGCTCCGGCTCTGACCGCAGCTTCGGCAGTCGCATATCCCATGCCTGCAGATCCTCCGATCACAAGAATCTTCTGGTTCGAAAGCTGTCCCACTGCGTGCTCCTATCGTCCAGCGCATCGTCGACTCAGCGTCATGGTAACGTTTAGAGTCATGCCCACCACGGTCATCCTCAATGCCGATTCCGGCGCCGGTCCCGCGATTGCTGAACGCTTTCGCGCCGATGGTCACTCGGTCACAACGGTGAGCCAAGCGGACAACGCGAGGGCGTCCCTTGCCCAGATCCTTCGGACCGCTGCACCGAATGGCGTCGATGTGCTCGTGAACAACGCACCGATCCTCCCCACGTCGCTTGTTTCCGAGTCGTCTGTCGACGAGTTCGCAGCGAGCATCGACATCGGGGTGAACGCTGTGTTCTCGGCTTGCAGGGAGGCGGCAATTCTCGCCCTCGACACGGGAACCCGGCTGTCCGTCGTCAACATCGTGTCCGTGCTCGGTGAGTCAGCGCTCGCCGGAACAGCGTCCGCTGCATGTGTGTCGAGCGCCGTGATCGCCGTCACGAAGGCTTTTGCCATCGAGTGGGGTACGCACGGGTTCAAGGTTTCGGCTGTCATGGTCGGACCGAGTGGAAGCGATGGAGGAACTGAGGCATCCCTGCCGACCTTCCCGGGGTATCGACCATTGGGCAACCCGATCGAGCCTGGCGAGGTCGCCGCTGCTGTTGCCTTCCTCGCGGGTCCTGAGTCGCCTTCCGTGACAGGGCAAGCCCTTGTCGTGGATGCCGGCTGGCTGGCCTACGGATGGCATCGGGGTGGGCCGTGAGCGCATCGGACCAATTCACGGGGAAGGTCGCCGTTGTCACCGGTGGTGGAAGGGGTATCGGGGCTGCGGCGTTGGAGCTCCTTGGTCGACGCGGTGCATCGGTGGTCGTTGGTGACATCGACCTGGCTGCGGCTACCGAGGTCTCAGACCGCCTTTCAGGCGAAGGTGTCCAAGCGATTGCGTTCCCGCTCGATGTCGGCGATCCTACAAGCGTTCAGTCCTGTTTCGACACCGTGATGGACCGCTTCGGCCGTGTCGATATCCTTGTGAATAATGCAGGGCTTCGACTGAACAAGCCAACCGTCGAGACCGGTGACGAGGAGTGGGACCGAACCGTCAGGATCAATCTGATTTCTGCGTACCTGTGCAGCGCGGTTTTTGCGAGAGGCATGATCGATGGGGAAGAGGGTGGGGCGATCGTTTCCACGTCTTCGATGACCGCGAAAGTGATCTTCCCAGGCCGCGGTGCCTACGTCGGGGCGAAACGCGGTATCAACGCACTTTCTCGTGTGTTGGCAGTCGAGTTGGCTGAGTACGGCATCCGTGTGAATGCCGTGGGGCCGGGCCAGACCCGAACCGAGCTCTACGACGCATGGTTCGCTGCCGGTCGGCTCGATACCGAGGGTGACAACGCAAGGACACCCCTCGGAAGACCTGCCACGCCAGCCGAGATTGCCGAAGTGATCTGTTTCCTGTGTTCAGATCGCGCCTCGTACGTCACGGGACAGACCTGGTATGTCGATGGCGGTTGGACTGCGACGCACTAAGCGTCGTCACCGCCTCATCTGATCACAAGCGAGTGCTTGCCTGCGCTCCGGTCTGCGAGGACCACGCCTCCGAGGATTGCCATTCCTCCGATGAGGATTCCGGGTCCAACCGTTTCGCCCAGGATCACGACACCGGCGATGACAGACACGAGCGGCACAAGATATCCGCTGAGTGCCACTTGCCCAGCCGAGCTCCGGACCAGTACCCAGTAGAAGAGCACGAGAGGCACGATCGTTGAGAAGACCGCAAGGTATCCAAGGAGGGTCCACGCTTCGACGCCGAGGTTCGGAACGCCCTCAACGATGAGCATCGGGATGATCGCGATGACGGCTCCGAGACCGATCTGGACGGTCACGACACCGAGCCCTCGCATCGATGATTCATTCCTCTTTCCATAGACCGTCGAGAACGAGAACGACGCCACGGCTGGCGAAGCCCACGCGACGGCCATTGCCGGATTCCCGCCGACGGCCAGACCGCTGTCTCCTGACGCGACCAGGATGCCGACCCCAACGATTCCGAGGGCGAGACCAGCCGTTTTGGCCCTTGAAAGCGGTTCATCCGGCAACATGAAGTGTGCGAACAGCGCGGTCCCCAAGGGGACGAGGGCTGCCATGAGTCCCACGAATCCGGCAGACGCGTGATGGAACGCCGCCGTGAACAACCAGAACGGGGCGACGACATTTGTCACAGCCAGAACCGAGCCGATCGTCATGACTTTTCGATTGATCGTGATGCTCTTGGTGACGAGCACTTGGATGCCAACCATCAGGATTGCGGCGATGACAAGGCGAATACCGACCAGCGTCAGGGTTTCCACCCCGTGCGTGAAGGCTGACCGTGTCGCAACCCCTCGGGTTCCCCATCCGAGGCTCAGCGCGATGAGCGCAATCCATGATCGTCGATTCATTGCATTCCTCGCGTGAACGTGAGTTGTTGTACCCGGAATCGTATCCAGGACCGGAAACGTCGGGTACGCTTGCAGCCATGGATTTGTTGACCCTTGGCGATTACGAGCGCACAGCGTCTGAACGAGTTCCCGCGCCGACCAGCGCGTTCATAGATGGCGGCGCAGGCGACGAGCGCGTGCTCAAAAGGAACCGGCGAGCCTTTGATGCCGTGTCCCTCATGCCCCGCGTCCTTGTGGACGTCTCATCTCGTTCGACGAACGTCACTGTCCTCGGCGAGGACCTCTCCACCCCCGTCATGCTCGCGCCGTCAGCCATGCATCGAATGGTCCATCCCGACGGCGAGATGGCGACGGTTCGTGGCGCAGGAGCGGCCGGTGCGCTCACCGTTTTGAGCATGGCGTCGTCTCTGCCGGTGGAGATGGTCATGCAGCATGCGTCGGGACCCGTGTGGTTCCAGGCCTACGTCGGGAAGGATCGAGCATTGACAGCCGAAGTGTTTGCCAGAGCCGAGACAGCGGGGTGCTCGGCGATCGTCGTTACCGTCGATGCTCCCGTCGTTGGCGGGAGAACACGTGAGCTGCGGATGAAGTTCACCCTCGAGCCGGGATGGTTCGCCGATGACCATATCCCGATGTACGGCCTCACCTCCCCGATAACTTCGGGTCGTGCGGCAACTGA
>JAQCAA010000026.1 GCA_027728645.1 Actinomycetota bacterium
GGTCATGACAGTTGTGAGGGCTGGCAACCCGGTACCGGTGTGCTTGTCTACAGGGATCCCGCGACCGTTGTCCCTGACGTTGACCCCACCATCCTTTTGAAGAGTCACGGCGATTCGTGTGCAGTAGCCAGCCATGGCCTCATCCACCGAGTTATCCACAGCCTCCCAAATGAGGTGATGAAGCCCCTTTGGACCGGTCGAACCGATGTACATCGCGGGCCTCATACGAACCGCTTCAAGCCCCTCGAGAACTTGAATCGAGTCCGCGCGGTAAGACGCGTCAGACGAAGGTTTTGTGTTACTCACGGGGCTCCTTCGATTGATGTGTCGCTGGCAGAATGGTGGCTAGTAACACACGTGTAAGTATAGCCGAAAACGGCCCTAATTCCCATATCTGGAGGACTTAGGAGGGTGTTATGCGACGAGATACTTTTACTCGGATGGACGTCACCAAATCGTGACCGAAGCGATCCCGAATGACACCAAGAAGATCGCCCATTTGATACTTGAGGAGCGATGCCGCGCTGCCATCTTCAACCTCGACGAGGAGCGTGAGATCACGCACCCCAACGGGCCTCCCGAACCTCGCCCAATCGACCGGAGCAAACAAGTCCCAATCTGTTACAAGCTGTCCGTGTCTGACATCGATACCCACAGCCGCTTTTTCGATAATGGCTCCAAGCGTTTCGCTGATCTCGGTCGGTTCCTTTGGCTGTTTCTGGCCGAGGTACTTCGCTCTCATCCTGTGATCTTCCCTTCTCGTACCGACCAACGGCGTCCTCTGATCGGTACCTCATCTTCTCTCGCGGTTGTGACAAAAACCTGTCCTTCCGCAATCAGATCAAGTACACGAGAAGCGCGATCTGGATCAAGCTCCGAAAACACGTCGTCGAGAAGAAGAATCGGAACCTGATCCCGAATCTGCTCAATGAGACGGTAAGCCCCGATTCGGAGCGCCAAGGCTGTGGTTCGCTGTTCCCCCTGCGATGCTTTGGTTCTGGTGTGCCTGCCGTCAAGCATGAGCTCGGGTTCATCTCGGTGCGGTCCGACCGTTGTAGTTCGTATCTCGAGTTCCTTTGCCCTCCGTTGCTCCAGGGCGTCCATGAAAGCCGCCACAAGACCGGCTTGGTCCATAATTCCGTCTGATCCCCACGTGGATCGGTACGCCCACCGGAGATCGCCGGACCCTCCAACAACGGTGTACGAATCCTGGAGGTGAGGCTGCAGATCCGTAGCGACAGCCCTGCGGTGCAGGAGGACCTGCGCCCCTGACTTTGCCAATCTCTCATCCCACACGCTGAGTGCCACAGGATCTGTCGCCCGTCCCTCCTGTTTGAGCAGTGAGTTGCGCTGCCGAAGAGCCCTGTCGTAGTCGCTCTGGGCTGCTGCCGCCTGTGGCCACAAACGGGCTCCTAGGTCATCGAGGTAATCCCTCCGTATGGAAGACCCGCGCTTGATGACATCGAGATCGTCTGGAAGAAATGCCACAACAGGAACAGCGGTCAGCACATCTCTCATCCTGACCGGTCTCTTCCCGTTGAGGAGAATGTTGCGGCGTCCAGCCAACGGAATTTCACACTCGACGGTTGTCTCGCTGGCCGCCCCTTCGAAGGATCCGCGAATGACCGCAGATGATGCATCGTCTCGAATCAAGGCCTCATCGGGGACCCCGCGAAGCGATTTGGTAGCCCCGAGATATCCGATGGCCTCAAGGACAGACGTCTTCCCTTGGCCGTTGTCACCAACGAGGATATTCACCTTGGGCTCAGGTTCAAACCGAAGGCTCCCGTAGAGACGAAAGTCCCTCAGCTCAAGCCACGAAAGAAGCATCGTGGGCTAGAGACGCACCGGCATCAGCAAGTACCGAAAGTCCTCGCTTGAGCCACCGTGGAGGAGACCAGGCTTCAGAGGGTCTGATGTCTCGATGACAACGTGCTCGTCGTCGACCGCGGTAATCCCGTCTCTCAGGTACCTGGTGTTGAATGCAATCGTCATGTCGTCGCCGCTGTATTCGCCTTCAAGCAATTCTGACGCCTCTCCGACTTCCTGACGGATGACAGAGAGCTCAACCCCTCCGCTGTGCATGGCAAGCCTCACAGGAATGTGATCCTCTGCCACGAGTGAGGCACGGTCGACAGCCTCGAGAAATGCCGCCTTGTCAAGGACGAGACGGTTCGTGTGCCCATCCGGCAGAAGCTGGCGGTAGTTCGGGAAAGTGGAGTCGATGATCCTGACGGTCAACCTGCCTTGTCCCGTCACAAAAGACGCCTCTCTCTCGCCGAGGGTGACATCCATTGATCCGGCACCGACAGTCCTGCCAAGCTCCCTGAGCGCCCTGTAGGGAACAAGCTTCGATCCCTGGGTGGCAACTCCTGGAACATCCTTTACGGCAAGCCGGTAGCTGTCTGTGGCCACCAGGCGCAGGCTCTCCTCATTTGCCTCAAAGAGAACGCCGGTAAGGGTTGGTCTTGCATCATCCGTCGATGCCGCTACGCCAACTTGTGTAAGTGCACCGATGAGGTTTCCTCCATCGAGAGAGACCTGTTCGCCTGCTGCTGCATCACCAATCTTTGGGTAATCGTCAACCGCCATCTCTCTGAGCCTGAATTGAGGTCCGTTGCCTGTGATCTCAATGTGCCCATCCGAGGATGCGAGAGACACTGCGCCAGCAGGAAGTTTGCGAACGGCTTCCGCAGCCAGCTTGGCTGGAATTACGGTCCTCCCCTCTTCCGTCACCTCGACATCAAGGTAGGTTCGTACCGTGACTTCGTTGTCTGTTCCGGTGACAGTGAGTTTCCCCCCACTGACCTCACAAAGGACACCCTGAAGGATTGGAAGTGGCGATCGTGTAGCCACTGCTCGTCCTGCTCTTGCGAGCACATCTGCAAGATCGTCTCGTTCTGCCCTGATTCGCACTCTGTTCTTCCCCTGGTTCTTCTTCTGCTGTATTTATTCTGAAAGAGTAGGTGTAGTAGTAGGCCCTGTGGATTGTGGAGAACAAGCGAGATAGCCCGAATCCAACGGGTTTCGGTGTCCACAGGGGATGTGTATGAATGGCACGATATCCACGGTTGTGTTCGAAGGTCGCTCGGGCGTGTGGATAAAGGTCATGTTGTCCTCAGCTGTTGGGTGATAGCTGAGACGGAGTCATACACAGTCTTGTCCGTCTGGAGGAGGTTGGTGATCTTCTCAACCGCGTGCATCACGGTGGTGTGGTCCCTACCCCCGAAGGCTGCACCGATCCGAGGTAGAGATAATCCTGTGTGTTCACGGCATATGTACATAGCCGTCTGACGCTGGCGGGCCAGGGGTTGCCTTCGTGATGGCCCAACGAGTTCACGCTGTGGGACTTCGAAGTACTGCGCAGCTGTCGAAATGATCGTGTCGGCTGTCAGGGGTGTGACTGACCGGAGCTTGACGATATCCCTCAAGACGTTTGTTGCTAGGTCAAGGTTCACGGGAGCATTCGTGAGGGTGGCGAACGCCGTGACTCGCGTAAGGGCGCCCTCCAGTTCACGGATATTGTCCGAAACGTTCTCAGCAATGAAGCCGAGGACATCAGGAGGTATCGACTTGGTTCCTGCTGAGGCATTTTTCCTCAGGATTGCAAGACGGGTCTCAACGTCTGGGCTCTGAATGTCGGTGGTAAGACCCCACTCGAAACGGCTGCGAAGGCGGTCTTCGATGGTTTTGAGCTCACGAGGAGACCGATCAGACGAAATCACGAGCTGGTTTCCAGCCTCATAGAGAGAGTTGAACGTGTGGAAGAACTCTTCAAGGACCATCTCTTTGCCCTCAAAGAATTGGACGTCGTCCAAGAGGAGTATGTCTGCCTTCCGGTACCTCGCCTTGAAGTCATCCATCCTCTTGCGGCGGATCGAATTGATGAAGTCGTTGAAGAAGTTTTCAGAGGTGACATATTTAACGACCGCCGACCGCGCGAGTTCGAGACGGTGCTGACCAACAGCATGCAGCAGGTGGGTCTTGCCAAGTCCCGAACCTGCATAAATGAACAGTGGGTTGTAGTGGCGCCCTGGTTGTTCCGCGACTGCTTGTGCTGCTGCATGCGAAAACCGGTTGGAAGCGCCTACGACAAAGTTTTCGAACGAGTACCTGGCAAGCAAGTTCGAGGTATCGCGTTGTTCGAGGGGCTCATCAACGCGTCGCCTGGCGTGATCATCGAGAGTTGGCTGGAAGGGGCGTGACTCAACTTCTGCGCGCTCGACTTGGGGCTTCGGGGAGACGCTCACGCTGACCTCGAATGGTTGAGGCCAGACAGACGAGGAGATTTCGTTTATCTGATGGGTGTAGTTGTCCGAGACCCAGGTTGCGTTGAAACGGTTGGGTGCCTCAAGTGTCAGCACCCCGCCGTCGTGGGTGACCTCGAGAGGTTTGATCCAAGTTTCCCACTTCGCTGGGCCGATCACGTCGCGAAGGCGGCTATGAAATAGCTCTATCTTCGAGTCGACTGACCCGGCGGGCGTCTGAATCGCTCCCACGTGTTGCACTCCTGTCTCTCATACCCAAGAATCATCTGTCCACACATCTACCCACAGGATGTGGAGAAGATGTACCTCTGTTCAGCAGCCCTGTTTCAGAGGCCGAGCTCCTCGGGGAAGAGCGGACATGCGCCCAATGACGAGCGAAAGCGATTGTATAGAAGGGTGCTGCTGCAGTTCAAGAGTGACAAAACCAGAGCAATGGCACAGACCCGCACCGTGCAGCGTCCGGCTACAACCCAATAATACCAACGGTTTTCGCCCGTCGAGGCGCACGAGTTTCAGATGAAAAAGGAGAGGGTTCCACGTTTTCCGGCTTGTAGTGTGTTTCGCGACCGCCCGAGAGTTTTCGCGCCTTGAGGCCAGGGTGACGGTTTGGAGGTCGTCCGGCTAGAATGTTGCCGTCTCGTCACCAGACAGACGCTTCACTTCGCCCGACAGGGGTTACCTCACATGAAACGCACGTATCAGCCGAACAAACGTCGCCGGAAACGCAAGCATGGATTTCGCTTGCGCATGCGTACGCGCGCAGGAAGAGCCACACTCAAACGCCGACGCTCCAAGGGCCGTCAGGAACTTTCTGCCTAGTCAGGGGTTTGTCCCACTCCGGCCGGCTTCGAGTTTCTCGACGATCTACCGGACGGGAATAGGCAGCCGCAAGGGAGGAATTCTCGTTCTCCAGGCAGGCGGCCCAGACGGACCACCGAGCGTAGGTGTTGTAGCTGGAAGAAAGGTTGGAAATGCAGTACGACGCAACAGGGCAAAGCGCCTCATGCGAGAGGCTGCACGGCGCGTCGACCTTTCGCCTGGAACGCAGTACATTATTGTTGCTTCGAAAGAGCTCAACGAGGCAGGCCTTGGCTCCGTTATCCAGTGGATCACCGATGCTGTTGAGGCGAATCGGATGAAGGGCTTGAGGACACACGAATGACGGACACGGTGAAGAACCCGAACCCCCTCGCAGCGTTGCTTCTGCTTCTGATTCGAGGATATCAGCGCCTCATTTCCCCTCTGCTTCGGACGAATTGTCGATACCACCCCACGTGTTCTCGGTATACCTCCCAAGCAATAGAGATCCACGGTGCTGTTCGAGGATCGTGGCTTGGAATTCGCCGAATTTCCCGGTGTCACCCGTTTCATGAGGGCGGGATCGATCCCGTTCCTGGGTCGGAGGATGCATGTGAAATGCAAGCGCAGCACCAAACACATTACCGACCACAAGGGAGCCCTTCGTGAGCTTCGCCCCATGGGAGTGGCTACTTAGCCTGCTCGGAAGCCTGCTCTCGTTCTATTACAACCTACTTCCACAATATGGAATTGCCATCATTCTGCTGACGCTGACGGTGAGCTTGCTCCTGTTTCCCCTTACCGTGAAACAGACCAGATCCATGAAGGCGATGCAGGAAATCCAGCCGGAGGTGAAGAAGCTTCAGAAGGAGCTCAAAGGGGACAAGGAGGAGCTCAATAAGCGCCTCATGGCCTTGTACAAGGAACGAGGAGTCAACCCGGCGGCCGGATGCCTTCCTCTGCTCGTCCAAATGCCGATCTGGTTCGCTCTCTACCGGGTTCTTTGGCAAGGAAACGGGATCCCGCAAGACTCGGTCCTCAAGGGCGTTCTCGACACAGCGAATCAAGCTCTCTACACAACGGACGCAGCAGGAAACCTGACCGGAGTGCTCCAGGAGGGCGTCGACATCACAGCGAAAGCCTTCGAGCATGTGAGCTTCTTTGGCATGAACCTTCTGGTGCGGCCATCTCAGGCCGTCGATTTTGGTGACGTCCTTGGGTCACTGCCCTACATCCTGATGATTGCAGCCATCGTAGCTGCCGGATTTTACCAGCAAGTTCAGACGACCAGAAAGCGGTCAGACGACCCAAATGCACAGACGCAGCCACAGATGCAAGGCATGCAGAACGTCATGAAGGTCATGCCGGTTCTATTCGGCGTGTTCGCCTGGAACTTCGTGACCGGTCTGGGCCTGTACTTCGCTACCTCAAACATTTTCCGGGTCGGGCAGCAGGCTGTAATCCTTGGATTAGGCAAACGCGACGACCCCAATGGGAAGGTCGCTGACAGCGGGCCCGACATGGATCCACCAGGTGAGAAGCCCAACGAAAGAGGGCCCTCCCCGAACGCAAGCAAGAAACGAAGCCGCCGAAGAAAGTAGTAGCCCGATGGAATGGGTTGAAGTAGAAGGACAAACAGTAGAACAGGCTGTCGATTTGGCCATGGGGGAGCTTGGCATCAAGTACCGCGACGAAGCGACAGTCGAAATCATCCAAGAACCCAAGCCAGGGTTTCTTGGCATGGGCGGTAAAGCGGCCATTGTGAAAGTGACCAAGTCGCAAACGAACCGGAAACGCCGACGAAGCCGTGGTCGCGGGGCTGAGAGCAGGTCTTCTGGCCAGGAAGGCACGAAAACACAATCCGCAAGTGACGGACGTGAACGCAAGAGCACGGATCAAGGAACCAAGAAGAGTGGTAGTGCTGCTCGACACAGCAATAGTTCGAACGGCGGCGGATCGTCGCTGACGAAGAAGCCACAACCTAACGGAGAGAAGAAGAAAGTGCAGAGAGACGATCGCCCTGAAGCAGCCCCGATAGAGGAACAAGCGGAGGTTGCAGCAGCGTTTTTGACCGGATTGCTCGATGCCTTCGGCCTTGAGGGGACCGTAGAATCCCGGATAGAAGAAGACGTTCTGTATCTCGAGGTTAACGGCGAGCAAACCGAGGCTCTCGTTGGAACCAAAGGTTCCGTTATGTACTCGGTTCTCGAACTCACCCGTACAGTGGTGCAGCGGAAGACATATGGTGCGCCGCGTATGAGGATCGACGTGAACGGCTATGCGGAAAGACGCCGAGAGGCGCTGAAGATCTATACCGGTAAGCTTGCAGCACAGATCATCGAGGACCAAAACGAGGTCATGCTCGAGCCGATGAATGCCGCAGACCGTAAGGTAGTACACGATGCCGTCGCCGAAATCGACAACGTACGGTCGTTTTCGGAAGGTGAAGACCCACGCAGGGCTGTAGTCATTGCGTATGAGGCTTAGAAGCCTCGCAACCGACAACACATACGGCGAAACGGGGCTCGTATGGGCCCCGTTTCCGCGCCCGCACTTCGTCGAGGCGGGAGACCAGCCTGGCAGCCAGTTGTTTCACGTGAAACGTCCCCTTCTGGCCCATTGACGGAGGGATCGGCCCGGCGAATCAGGAGGGCTGTTGCTGTCGAGGAACTGAGGTGATTGGTTTCACGTGAAACAACTCAAAAGTCGCTACCGTATCGATATGACACGAGCTGATAGTGACGATGAGTATCTCCGGATCGTTGGTGATGCGTGCGGTGTGTCCCTCGGCGAGGTCCAGATAGAAAAGCTGCTGGCATTTTCAGAGTTTCTGGGAACTGAGGGGGTTGTTAGCGGGGCAATTGGTCCCAATGAACGCTCGATTCTCCTCGATCGACACATTGCAGACTCGCTCGTCTTTCTCCGTGGCTTTGAGATCGAGTCCGGGTCCGTGCTGGATGTGGGCTCGGGCGTGGGGCTCCCTGGCATCCCGATTGCAATTGCTCGACCGGGTCTGAATGTTGAGCTCATGGATCGATCACAGCGTCGATCTGATCTAGCGTCAAGAGCTGTGCGTATCCTGAGATTGCCGAACGTGGCGGTCACCCGAAGCGCCGTCGACACCCTCGACCGAACGTGGGATGCGATTACATTCCGAGCCTCGCTCAGGATCCCAGCAGCAGCAGCTGTCGTTCAGGGCTTCATAAACCCAGGCGGGATGGGAGTTTTCGGGGTGTCCCGTTCTGCCTCGCGACCGAGTGTGCCGGCTCCGCCCGAAGGGATGAGGTTCGAGATGACCGAAGAGCTCAGCGAGGTGCTTGACTCCTCCGCCTGGCTCCTTAGGATGTCGATACTATGACTCAAGCACACCTGTCCCCAGATCAGCCGAAGGCACACAATGCCTAAGGCCACCGTCGTTGCAATCGCCAACCAAAAGGGTGGTGTCGGAAAGTCGACCACTGCCATCAATCTCGGCGCTGGGCTTGCTCTCCAGGGCGAGCGGATACTCATTGTTGACCTCGACCCACAGGGGAACACGAGCTCCGGTCTCGGTATTGACAGATCCACGATCGAGCTTTCAACATATGAGCTGCTCGTGGATGAAGATGTCGCGGTCGCAGACGTTGTGGAGCCGACCTCGGTCCTCAACCTCCACATCATCCCAACCACCATCGAGCTTGCTGGGGCAGAAATCGAGCTGGTCTCGCTGTTCTCCCGAGAACAGAGGCTCAAGAAGGCGCTCTCGGATGCACTGGACGACTATGACTTTTTGCTCATTGACTGCCCTCCCTCTCTTGGTCTCCTCACGATCAACGGGCTCACCGCCGCCAATGAGGTCCTGATTCCGATCCAGTGTGAGTACTACGCATTGGAGGGAGTAAGTCAACTTACTCGCAACATCGCGCTCGTTAAACAGAACATCAACCCTGAGCTTGAGGTTGAAGGTGTGGTGCTCACCATGTTTGATGGCAGAACGACGCTCTCGGCAGATGTCGCGGCCCAGGTGAGAGAGCATTTTGTGGAGAAGGCATACAAAACGGTGATTCCGAGAACGGTCAGGCTGAGCGAGGCGCCATCCTATGGCGAACCGATTGAGGCGTATGACCCAATGTCTCGCGGTGCGATTGCGTACAGGGAATTGTCACGAGAATTCAGGAGACGGCATGGCCGCACGTAAAGGCGGGCTCGGGAGGGGTCTCGACGCCCTTATTCAGCAAGATCACCCAACGGCGGGTTTCGCGGTGATCGCTACCAGCGACATCGATCCGAACCCAAAACAGCCGCGGGTGGAATTTGACCAGGCTGGCATTGATTCATTGGCAGCTTCAATTGGTTCCGTAGGCCTCCTCCAACCCGTGGTTGTGAGGGCGGCTGGCGAACGCTATGTGCTGGTGGCTGGTGAGCGCCGGCTCCGAGCGTCTAAGCAAGCAGGCCTTGATTCGATACCAGCGGTGATCCGTGTGGAAAGCGACGACGGAACCAATCTCACCGAGGCACTGGTCGAGAACCTCCAGCGAGAGGATCTGACGGTTCTCGAGGAGGCTGCCGCATTCAGTCAACTGTTGGAAGATTTTGGTATGACCCACGAGCAAGTAGCGCAGCAGGTTGGCCGCAGTCGTAGCGCTGTGACCAATACCGTGCGGCTGTTGCAGCTCCCAGCGCCAATCCACGAGATGCTCGTGAACGGATCACTCACTGCTGGGCACGCGAGAGCCCTCCTTGGTTCAGACGATGAGGCCTACGCCATCCACATCGCAGAACGGGCAGCCTCTGAGGGCTGGACAGTACGCAGGGTGGAAGAAGCAATCCGTCTACGCGGAACCCAGGGGGTCACCCAAGCGACGCCGATACGAGCAGTGCGACCGGCTTCAATCATTGAACTAGAGGAAAAACTTCAAGACAAGCTCGGTACCAAGGTGAAGATCGACTACCGCGGTAAGGGTGGTCGCATCACAATCAAATACACCTCGGCTGACGATCTCGAGCGAATTTACCGTCATCTGTTCGGCGGGGACTGACCTTCCCCCGAACGTTCATAGAGAGATGCGACGACGTTGGCCACGATGCGGCCAACCCGACGATTCGTCGATTTCAGTGCGACGATCGCAGCCGGAGCGCGCGTTTCCTTGAGAAGGGGCATCGTTCTCCCGAGAGGTCTGATGTCCAGGCGGTCCGCGATGTGTTGCGCCACAACCATCCCGGCCTCAGAGCGGCTGTGCTCCGAGCTGAAGTAGTAGACCCCCTCGTCTTCGCCGGCGTTTGGCACGTAGAACCCGATGACGAGATCGACGTTCGTCCTATTTGCTTTTTGGGATCGCAGCCTCGGTGGAGGGCTCGTATCAATGGAGCGACTGAGTGACGGAAGTCCTCCCAGAATCTGGATATCAACTTCTGCCTCGATCGCAGCCATCCAGGTGGCTTCTCCCTCGGCTGACTGTCGACATTCGGGGTCGAGGAAGATTCGTTGACCCGCAACGGAGCGTGGGAGAGTGTCGAGCCATTGACGCTCACGAACTGCTTGACGTCCGTGCTTCTGTGTTGCGAGATCGACAAGCCTGAGCTCTTCGGCAACTCGAGGACCGGCAATGCCGTCGTCCGCCATGTCTCGGTTCCGCTGGAAGTCGAGCAGCCCTGTGAGCGAGTCTGGTCCAAAGATGCCGTCAACCTTCCCGCACTCGAAGCCCAAGGAGTTGAGCCTCGCCTGAAGTTCAGCGACATCGTCGCCACGCATCATCGGAATTCGGTGGTACAGCATCCGGTCTCCGAGTCGATAGCCGGCTTCGACCAAAGAGCGCCAAGTCTCTGGCCCTACTATTCCGTCCGACGGCAGGCCTCTTGAGGTTTGGAACTCGCGGACCCCTGCGAGCGTGCCGAAATCAAAAACACCGAGTTCGTCTGGGTCGCAAGTGAATCCGAGCGCGACCAATCGGTCCTGTACATCTCGGACGGGCGCGCCGCGGTCACCTTTGTGGTAGAGCCTCACAGCTCAATGGTGGCACACTTCGCTTCTAGACCGTGAACTCCACGAGTTCCGCTGCGAGTTGGTTCTTGGAGCGAGCGCCAATGAATCGTCGCTTCTCTTCACCGTTCTGGAAAACGATCATGGTTGGGATGCTCATGACGGAGTACGCGGAGGCAGTGCCTGGGTTCTCATCGATGTTGAGTTTTGCGATGTTGAGCTTGCCGCTGTTTTCTTCAGCGAGCTCTTCAAGCGGACCAGTCATCATCTTGCATGGACCGCACCATTCAGCCCAGAAGTCGACAAGTGTCGGTGTGTCTGAGCTGATCGCGGAAGCGAAGTCGCCGTCCGTGATCGTTGTCGTGTGCTGTCCCATGTGATATCTCCTTGTTCGTGTCGGTTTCAACCGAAGAGTGGTCGTGGTGATTCCCGGCTCAAGCGCGCTAGTGAACCGATTCAAGCCAGCGTTCGGCGTCGAGCGCAGCCTGACAGCCGATGCCAGCCGCCGTGATTGCCTGTCGGTAGACCTTATCCGTTACGTCGCCTGCAGCGAAGACACCTTCCACAGAGGTGAGTGTCTCTCCAGGGTTGGTAACGATGTAGCCAGCGTCATCGAGATCGAGCTGATCTCCGAAGATCTTGGTGTTCGGGATGTGCCCAATTGCGACAAAGACACCGTCGGTCGGGAAGTTGGTGATTTCGTCTGTCGTGGTGTTCCGAAGGTTGACACCTTCAACGACGGTCTCTCCGTACACCTCTTCGACAGCGGTGTCCCAGAGAACCTCAATCTTGGGGTGGTTCAGAACACGATCGCTCATGATCGTTGAAGCCCTGAAACTCTCTCTCCTGTGGACCACCGTGACCTTGGATGCAAACTTGGTGAGGAACAAAGCTTCCTCCATGGCGGAGTCTCCGCCTCCTACCACGATGAGTTCCTTGTCCCTGAAGAAGAACCCATCACACGTCGCACATGCCGAAACGCCGTAACCGGTTAGCCGACTCTCGCCAGGCACTTGGAGCCACCGAGCAGACGCCCCAGTTGAAATGACGACACTTTCGGCCTCATAGAGATCCTGCCCAACCCAGACTTTGAACGGACGCTGAGAAAAGTCGACCTCTGTCACGTTTGAGGTGATGATCCGAGTTCCGAACCGCTCTGCCTGCTTGCGGATCTGTTCCATGAGGTCGGGACCCATAATCCCGTCTGGAAATCCTGGGAAGTTTTCGACATCGGTGGTAATCATGAGTTGACCTCCACGCTCCATGCCCTCGATCATGACCGGTTCAAGTCCAGCTCGTGCGGCGTAGATGGCTGCAGTGAGGCCAGCGGGCCCACTCCCAATGATGACCAATTGTTCGGCCATGTTCACTCCTGATGCGATTTGCGGTCTTGTGGATACCGGCGCATCCATATGACTGCACCAGCGAGGATAAGAACCGCACCCACAACGGCGTACGCGGTCTCTGTGCCCATCAGCGCACCGAGTGCCCTGAATATTCCAACGAGGAGCCAGAACAAGGCCATCGAAAGTGCAACGACGAGCATGATGGAGACGGCAATCCACGTGATGGCGGCAGCAGCGCGGTCAACGGTGAGAGCTCGCACCTTTGTTGCGATCATCTCCAGCAGGTCAGCAATGCGCGATGAGAGCGGTTGTTTCGATTCGGCCATGACTGACCAGATTAGTCCTCGATGAGGTCGAGTTCAGTTGCCGAGTCCAGAACGCGGCAATCTGCAAGGTCCACGCTGATCACGGTCTCAATCCCTGAGGGTCCCAAAATCCCGAGATACACAATCGTCGACGTCCCAGTGCGCTCGGCTCCGAGGATCAGCGGCGAGGCTTCCCCAGCAAATGACGCGGTCGCCTGAGTTGCGCAGTCAATGAGGGAGACAGAGTCGATGTCGATCAACGTGTGAAGGCCAGCAGCAATCAACGTGTCCTCGATCTCGGGTGGAGAAACTTGGCCCAACGTTGCCTCGAGGAGGTCCTTCGTGCTGATGCCTGGCATCTCGGTGACCGTGACGGACCCATCAGCGTAAGCCGTCTCTGGTACGGCGTCGGACCCGGCGGTCGGCGCGAGGAACTGGGAATCTCCTTCATTTGGGAGCTCAGAACTGGCAGCCGCAGTGGTTGAAGTGTTTGCCGTTGCCGATGAGTCGGCTGCGACAGTCTCGGAAGAATCGCTGCTCGAGAGGGAACCGGGGAGAACGATGAGCGCCGTTACCACGATGACTGCTGCGGCGCCTGCGAGACCAGCTGCTGGTTGCAGCCAAGAACGTTGCTTGCGTGCTCGTCCTCGGGCGACGGCATGCTGATCCTCAAGATTCAGTTCCTCGACGAGGGCCGCCCTTAAGTCCGATGCTTCGGCGGTTGACATAACGGCAGGAGAGGTGTTGGCGAGAGCTTCGTGGATAGCGCTTTGTTCGGCATAGGCCGCTGAAAGAACAGGGTCATTCGAAACGCGAGCGAGCGCTTCGTCGGCCTCACGGTGGTTGAGGCGACCGGCCACGAGATCGAGGATCAGATCTCTTTCTTGATCGTTCATGCTTCTCCGTTGTCAGGTGTTAGAGGGTCGGAACCCTCTATGAGGTTCCCAAGTTGTTGCGCGAGTTGCTTCCTTGCACGAAACAAACGGCTCTTAATGGTCCCGGTTGGCACTTCGAGTGCGTCGCTTGCCTGCTCAAGCGACAAGCCCTGGAGATCGACCAGAATGACAGCCGCTCGGAACTCATCGTTGAGGGTCGCCAGCGCAGCTTCGATGTCCGGACGGACGTCTGCCGACTCGAATCCGTCGGCACTCGCAAGATCAGCAGGATCGTGATCGGCAGGGAGCGTTTCCGCTCGTCGGCGTTTCTTCACCCTGAGCTGGTCGTAGCACGTGTTTACCGCGACTCGATACAGCCATGTTGAAAAAGCGGCTTTCGCTTGAAAACGATCGGCCTTTCTGAAGACCGTGAGGAATGTCTCCTGCGTGGCGTCGAGAGCGGCCTCGCGGTCACGCAGCATGCGCAGGCAGATAGCAAACACACGGTCTTGATGAGCCGCCATGAGGTCGTCAAAGGCGTCGATGTCCCCCTTGAGGTAGCGATCAATGAGATCAATGTCGAGGTGCGCGCGATCGGTCATGTGCAGCTGAGAGTAGAGGGCATGATGACCCGACACCAGCTGCCGAGACATGTCGATGACCCGTCAAGATCCGAAGCGAACCTCGGCGATGACGGCTTGGTATGAGCCGTCCGAACGCTGAGGAAGGTCGACCAGCCAGAGTCTCCAGACACCTCCACCCCGAACGGGAATCTGAATTCTGACTTCTGAGGTCTGGAGCGTTCCTCGAGAGATGTGTTCCCATTCGGCTGGGTCGTCCGGCACTGTGTCAGCCCAACCCACGACATAAGTGGTGCCGGCAGATCCTCGGACGAACATGGTGACCGGAGTTCCTGCGACGTCGAATACAAGCCCTACTCCTTCCTTTAGCTCGGCGATTGGTACCGAGTACGCCTCAGTTCTCCACGAGGTTGAGGCATTTCCATCTGTCACATTGGCAACCTGGGCATCGGTCTCTGCTCCGTCGCCGAGCGGGTCGTATACGAATGCCTCCGTTGCGAACGATCCGGAATCCTGAGGCCCGTCAGTTTCAACTGGTGTTGTGGGTGGAGGCGACGACACCTCGCCGCCGACGGGAAACAAGAAGGGCGAATCGGGATCGAAATCTGCAGCGAGACCAACGGCGGCAATCAGCGAGATGGTTGCCGCAATGAGTCCAAACAGGACAAGATTTCTCCAAGGGTTGACCGGAGCCGGATCTCGGTCGGGTTCGAAGCTCACGGCCGAGAGGTATGCGGCAAGGGCAGCGGCGTCATATTCACCCGCAATCCCACCTGCAAGTGCAGCGTCGACCCTCGGACTGACCCCATCGAGAACACTCGATGGCATGACAGAAGGATCGTCGGTTCCCGTCAAGCCCGCTCTGAGTACCTCGGCCAAAGCCCTCGTGTCGCTTGCTTGATCCGTCCATCGAGGCTGGCGCCCGAAAGCGCCAATTTTGGCAGGATGAGCAGCGGAAAAGTGAACCGCTGATGCGTCGAGGGATCCATGAACGCCGCCCGAAGTGTGGAATCGAGATAATGCAAGGCACAATCCAGATGCGTTCGGCAAGAACTCCTCCACCGGTAGGCCCTCACCAGCGGCGATTCGATCGGCAATTGTCACGCCTCCGTCCCACTCGCTCACCGAGTAGGCGGATGCCGAGGTCCTTCCCGCTGCAAAGACCTTCTGGAGATGTAGTTCTGTCAACGCTGCTGCGGCTCTCACTCCTTCTAGGAAGGTTCCATGTCGGCCGTGGGAGGCCTCAGGGGCGAGATAGCGAACGAGCACCGGCCGATCGAGTGACGAATCCTGCGCGAGCCACTCCTCGATGTCTCCGTCGCTTCCGAGGCGAATGTTGAGGCGGTAGCGCTCGGGAAGCCTTGGAGGCATGACTAGCTCGCCCGCAGAACTGCCAGCGACTCGGGGAGGAGTACGTAGCCCTCGGATTGGTACAGCGCAATCGCGGCCCGGTTTTCCGTTTGAGTGTTGAGGAGCAGGGCTTTCGACCCTGCTCGCCGCGCCCCGCGCGCGGCGGCTCTCACCAGACTTCGCCCCATGCCGTGGCCCTGCCAGTCTGGGTGAACCGCAACTCTCTGGAGATACGAGATTGCGTGCCCGTATCCAACAATGGCATACCCCGCTGCTGCGTCCGTCCCGTCGCCAATCACGAACACATCTGACTTGCCGGTTGCGCGGGTTGATTCTTCGAGAGCGTTTCGGTCAAACCGCCAGAAGCTTTCAAACGCGGCTGCGTCGATCGAAAGCAAAACATCGAGGTCAATGTCAGCGTTTCTCTGAACAAGATGGTTCGGTGCAGGGACATCGTCGTCAAGCGAGAGCCTCATGAGCGCAAGGTCGATGTCAGGCTTGAAGCCTGCCAGTTCCCACGGCCGCCTTGCAGATACAGCGAGCGGTGTCGAGAGAATTGAAGGTGCACCGAGATCGATGAGGCGACCGGCACAGTCTGCGAGAAACGCTGTACCGCCTCTGACCAACCTCAAGTGGGCATCGCTGAAGCCGTCATTCCACGGCCTTGCTTCTGCTCTCGCCCAGCCGCGCCGCAGAGATACGGACCCTGGCCAGGTTCCTCGTTGGAAAACTCGATGTGATGTATCGGCAAGCGCCATAGGACTCCGTCGTGTCTGGCCGGACATTCGTAGGCTAACCGCGGTTCGGATGGCCGCCGTTCATGCGACAATCGGGCCATGACCGTGCATCTCATCACGAACGAATACAGTCTCAAGCACATCGTGCCTCCCGGTCACCCAGAACGTTGGCAACGGGTGGCAGCCGTGACCGATGCCATCAGGAACTCGACCCACGACGTTGTTGAACTCGAGGCGCCTCAGGTGGCCATTGCATTGCTCGAAACGATCCACGACCGCGCCTACATAGACAGGATCCATGCGTTCTGCGAGTCTGGAGGGGGAGCTCTCGATGCTGACACCTATGCCGTGCCAGACTCGTGGAACGCCGCAATTCATGCAGCAGGTGCTGGCCAAGCAGCTGTCGATGCGCTCAGGAACGGGAGTGGAACCGCCTTTGTCGCGGTGCGACCTCCCGGTCACCACGCCGAACGCCATCAAGCAATGGGATTTTGCCTCTTCAACAATGTGGCAATCACAGCGTCGTATCTCAAGCAGATGGGCGAGAAGGTGGCGATTGTTGACTGGGATGTGCACCATGGGAACGGCACACAGCATTCCTTCTACAACGATCCTGACGTGTTGTATGTCTCACTCCATGAGTTTCCTTTCTACCCGGGAACGGGTTGGGTCGACGAACTAGGCAACGGTCGGGGTCTCGGCATGTCGGTGAATATTCCTCTTCCTAGTGGCACTGCCGCCGCCTCGTATCTGGCAGCGTTTGATCAGCTTGCTATGCCAGTACTCAGGCAGTTCGATCCATCGTGGATTCTTGTGAGTAGCGGCTACGACGCCCATCGAGATGACCCGCTGGGCGGACTCAACCTCGAGTCCCATCACTACGGATGGATGTCGAAGGCGTTGGGTTCGGTCGTACCGGCCAATCGGATTGTTTCGTTCCTCGAGGGTGGATACGACCTTCCGGCACTTGGAGAGGGTGCTGTTTCAACACTTGATGGGATTGTCGGGAGAGTTGGTGAGGTCACCTGGCCAGATGCGATCGTGGGGTCGGCAGGAAAGATCACCTCCATGACAAGGGATTCGCTCGCGCCGCACTGGAATATCCGCTGAGAGAATTCAGATGGGAACTTCGTCAAGCGAGCGCTCTTTGGCGCCGATGCTTCATGTACACGGCCGTATTCAAGAAGGATTCACATGACCACGACACCTAGTCTCGAGGAGTTGCTAGAGCGCCTCCTCTCAATTGGGGGTTCAGATCTTCATTTGAAGGTCGGATCACCTCCGACCTTCCGGATTGACGGCGAACTCCACATGGCCGACCTTCCATCGCTCACGGCTGACCAAACGAGAGAACTCCTTGACTCGATGCTCCCGTCTCATCTCGCTCCTCCGTCTGCTGAATCCGATGTTGACTTCGCCTGGGGCAGAGATGTCCTTGGCCGATTCAGAGTCAACAGCTACACACAGCGCGGGTCGATCAACATTGTCGTTCGAGCCGTCCCACCAACTTCTGAAACGCTCGGAGAGCTTGGCCTCCCTCAGACCGTCGCAAAGCTCGCTGGTGAAGCAGGGGGCCTCGTTATCGTCACCGGTCCGGCAGGTTCGGGTAAGACAACAACGTGCTCCGCGCTTGTCGACCACATCAACACGAATCGCAGGGCGAACATCATCACGCTCGAGGATCCGATCGAAGTTCTCCACAAGGACAAGCAGTCGATTGTGAGTCAACGCGAAGTCGGGGTCGATATTGAATCTCTCGGCGTCGGCCTCAAGTCGGCTCTCCGGCAGGACCCAGATGTGATCTATGTCGGCGAACTCCGAGATAGGGACACTATCGAGGGGGCCCTTGTGGCGGCCGAGACGGGCCACCTTGTTCTCACGACGATGTACACAACCGATGCAGTCGAGACGGTGTATCGCATTCTTGATTCATTCCCGACGTACCTTGAGCGACGCGTCAGGCAGATGCTCGCATCGTCGCTGAGGGCAGTTGTATCCCAACGGCTCCTTCCGAAGAATGAGGGAACCGGCAGAGTCCCCGCGGTGGAGTTGATGCTCAACACCGAGGCCGTGAGAGAACGCCTTATAGGTGCAGAGCCAATGGAGACCTTGTACGAAACCATTGCGGAAGGGGCCTTCTTTGGCATGCGAACTCTTGATCAGGCGATTGTCGAACGGTACGAGGCGGGAGTCGTCTCCTTCTCAGACGCATTGATGCATGTTGCGTCGCCTCGGGACTTCAAACTCGCCACTGGTGCCCTCACGGGAGCGGCACCGCAGTAGCGGACGAGAAACACTTCCCGGCCGCTCTACTCTTGGCGCAATGCCAAGCTTTTCATGTCGCGATTGTGGTTCCTCGTTCACGCTTGCCCAAGCTGTCCTTGATCGATACCCAGGTTGGACTCCGCGCCAATGTGCCGATTGCCGTTCAACTACCGGGACCTCAGCGAAAGGTAAGAAGGCTGTGTCAGCTGGAGAGCAGACCCATGCCGACCCCTCGACCGGTGTCTTCACCGACGGAAGTTCGGTGCCGAATCCTGGGCCCGGCGGCTGGGGTGCAGTGTATGTCGTCGGTGGTGAGGTCGTGGGCGAAGCCAGCGGGACTGACCCAGACACCACGAATAACCGTATGGAGCTCATGGCTCTGATTGCCGCAGCGTCTCTTGTTCCACAAGGAACGGAAATGACTGTCTATTCCGACTCAAATCTCGCGGTCCAGACAATTAATGAGTGGGCTGCCGGATGGGAGCGGAGAGGATGGAAGCGCAAGACGGGTCCAGTAGAGAATCTTGACCTTGTGAAAGAAGTCTACGCTGCCTATCGAAACCGTGAGGAACTCAAGGTTGTTTGGATCAGGGCGCATGTGGGGTACACATGGAACGAGTATGCGGACGAGCTCGCAAACGCGGCACGGGCGGCCGGTATATGACCCCCAAGCGACTCAAAGATATCTTTACTCCGGAGATTCGAGAGCTTGCAAAGCTCTTTGTGGATGAGGGGCACGAATTTCACCTCGTAGGAGGATCGGTCAGGGATGCTCTTCTCGATAGAGAAGTCTCGGATCTCGACTTCACGACAGGTGCACGACCCGACGACATTGAGCGGATCGGCGGAGGGTGGGCGTCCTCGTTGTTTCTTGCTGGCCGCGACTTCGGCACAATCGGGCTTGTGCGAGGGGGCACCGTTCACGAGGTTACGACGTACCGATCAGAGATCTACAAAGACGATTCGCGGAACCCGGTTGTGACATTTGGCACGGACCTTGATGAAGATCTTTCGAGGAGGGACTTCACCGTCAACGCGATGGCGCTGCGCGTACCTCTTGAAGAGGGTGAGGCTCCAGAGATGCGCGATCCTCGCGGTGGCCTTGCTGATCTATCCGCTGGGGTGTTGCGCACACCGCTTGATCCGAGTGTGCTCTTTTCAGACGACCCGCTTCGCATGCTGAGACTTTTTAGGTTCATGTCGACGCACGGATTCACAGCAGACGCTTCTGCGCTTCAGGCTGTCTCGCTCATGACCGACCGCCTCGCCATCATTTCCCCTGAGCGGATTCGCACCGAGTTCGACAAGTTGATTGTTGGAACGAATGTGGTGGTTGCTCTTGAGGCATTGCTTGAAAGTGGGCTTGCGGAGCAGTTTATCCCTGAGATCCCAGCCCTCGCCGTGGAACAGGATCCCGTCCATCGTCACAAGGATGTGCTCGCACACACCATTGCGGTCGTTGGGAGGTCCGACGTCGACAGGGAGGAACCTCGCCTCGAAACACGACTTGCGGCCCTGTTTCACGATATCGGAAAGCCAGCCACCAGGGAGTTTGAGAAGGGGGGCGTGTCGTTTCACCACCACGAGGTTGTTGGTGCGCGTATGACGAGAAAGCGAATGAAGGCTTTGCGTTACCCGAATCAGGTGACTCAGGACGTGGGGGATCTCGTGTTCCTTCACATGCGCCCTCACACCTACAAGATGGGATGGACTGATGCCGCAGTGCGTCGGTACGTACGCGACGCAGGGCACCTGCTCGATCAGCTGAACGAGCTTGTGCGATGCGATGTGACCACGAGAAATGAGCGAAGAGCTCGCACCATTTCGCGACGGATTGACGAACTCGAGGCCCGAATCGCTGAACTTCGTGAGCAGGAGGAGCTTGACGCTCTGCGCCCCCCGATCGACGGCAATCAGGTCATGGAGTATCTCGGTCTTTCCCCCTCTCGACAGGTAGGCCAGATCATGGACATGCTTCTAGAGCACCGCATAGAAAACGGCCCGTATACGGAAGCAGAGGCGTTTGTGTTACTGGACGAGTGGCGGCGGACGAACCCCGACTGACGGGCGTTTTCCGTCTACCGTCTACCGTCTACCGTTTTCTC
>JAQCAA010000147.1 GCA_027728645.1 Actinomycetota bacterium
AGCTGGTGACGCAGATTCTCACGACGAACCCCCAGAAGGCGCTGACCGTTGGTGGCTACCTCACATGACCGAGGATGTCACCGTCCGTTTCGGAAGTGGGTGGCCGTTCCCGTCACCGATGTGGCAAGACCCGCCGTGGAGCATGACTGGCACCGTGATCACTGCCTGGTTCCACGCCGAACCCGGTCGGCTCGCTGAATTGGCACACGCAGATTTTGCACCCATGCACGAAGGGAGCCAAACGAGGTTGCGGTTCTATGACATCGTCGCGACGTCAGGTGGACGCTCGACACCGTTCCAGGAGGCCGTGGTCGCGTTCCGTACAAGCTACCGCGGGGTCCATGGAGAGTTGTCGGCATTGATGTGGACGGATTCAATTCCGTATCTGACATGGGGCCGAGAAGTGTTTGGTTGGCCGCTGCAATACGGAGAGGTCAACCTCCAAGGCGGATTGTGGGATGGAGAAGCGACGGCAGATGCCTTCTGCCAGACAGAAGGGCTCTCGCTCGAGTCGGTCAGAGTTGAGTCTGAGCGAACGCTTGCACCGTCCGACCCGACGGTTTGGATCACCCCGCAGCGCCGCCTCTCTGCTGTGAATGTGGCTTCCGAGGAGCGTCGTGTCCTTGCGATTCGGCCACGAGTGGTACATCCGGGCCGATCCTTCCGATGTTCGGGTTCACTCGACGTACGGGAGTTGTTTGGAGAGGTGCAGAACGTCGAGATTGACGCCGTGACAGGTGTGACCATCGAAGTTGGCGATGATGTGGCTGCAATCGAATAGTCGCCAGGCCATACCCACCCCGGGAGTGTCGCTACTGAGTGGACCGCTGGCGCCGAGGGCGCTGAACGACGCCGTGGCATCGGCTGCCAAGGGGTTTGCGCAACCTTGCGTCACGGATCCACAGATGGTGGGCGTGTCGTGCGCTTAGATGCTGCCACGCTTCCATTCCAGGTGTCGGATGTTGCCGTGGCTGTGATCAGGGCGCCGCTGCCGTCCCCGATCAAGTTCGGCAGTTGGGAGATGTTTCATCGCGATTTTGCGCTGGTGCGGGTAACACTTGCAGGCGGCAGCGTCGGCTATTCGTTCACCCTGACGCGGGACGGTCCCGTCGCTGAGGCTGTTCGCCTTGCTGGAAGGTCCTACGTCGGAACCGAGTTCGAGTCTCCGGAGGCAGCATTTCATGTGGCGAAATCGGCGAATCCAGCCACCATGTCGACCGGGGTTGGTCTGCGGGGTGTGTCACTGATTGATCTTGCTGTCTGGGACGCGGTGTGCAAGGACGCCGACATGTCGGTGGTCGACGCCTTGGGCGGTGCGTCGCAGAAGATTCCGGTCACTGCGATCGTTGGGTATCCACCGACGATGGATCTTGATGGCGTATTCGAACAAGTCGGTGCCTTGTGGGCCGCTGGCTGGCGCAGGTTCAAGATGGCCGTTGCCGGTTCTTGGCAACAGACGTATGACCGTCTAGGTGCTGCGAATGCTGCGGCACCGCTCGGACGGATCGGTCTTGACGGGGCGTGGACCTTTCGAACCGTGTCTGAGGCAGTGGAGTTCTGCGAAGGTCTCCCCATCGAGCTGGAGTGGTTCGAGGATATCTTTCCACCGGGCGACGCAGCCCAACTTGCGAATCTGCGGGCCTCTGTTTCGACACCGATTGCCGTTGGTGACGAGCAGGGTGGGTCGTACTATCCCGAGGCGTTGGTGGCAGCCGCGGCGGTGGATGTGGTCAGACTCGATGCCACGTGCATGGGCGGCGCTTCGACGTTCTTGAGGATGGCATCAGATCTCACAAGTCAGGGCGTCACCATTTCTCCACACATGAACGCCCACGTACATTCGCGGCTGCTCAACGCCCTGAGTATCGACGACGTTGCTGTCGAATGGGGTGTTCCAGGTACTGGGGTTGATCAATTCGCCGACTCGCTTGAGCAGCCATCGGTTGTCGACGGGTATATGAAGCCGCTTTCACCGGATGCAGGGTTCGGATCGTTGACCAACGCAGAGTGGCTTGACGGTAAGCAGATCGATGACCACGGTGGTGTCGTCGCCGACCTGCTCGGCAATACGAGCTGATTGCATCTAGCCGGTACCGGAGCAACCAGAGACGCGACAAAGATGGGATCCATTGAGATCCTTGGGCAGCAAGGTTGCTGCTGTTGCGTTTTTCGATCTCTTGCTGATGCTTACCGCCAGCGGTGTGGGGACCAGGACCAAATCCATCCGGCGTTGTTGTCAGGCCATCTGGGTGAGGTCCTCGACATTGCCGGTATCCATCTCGGGACCGAGGTGGTCAAGGTATGACTCGGACACGGTGGGTCGGGTCGCGTCCTCGGTCAGGTGCCGGCCGACGCAGTAACTGCAGACTTCCCGTCGTGGCGGTACGCATCCAGTTCGACCGCGCCATCGACACGGTTTCCGCGGACCCGGATCGTCTCTCCGACGTGGATCGGCGCCCTGGCTCGGAACTCGAACCATCGGATCGGGGTGTCCGAGAAGGTATTGGCAACATCTGCCAGATACATGGCGGTCAATGGCCCATGCACGACCAGGTCGGAGTAGCCCTCCTGCGTCTGGGCGTAGGTCCTGTCGTAATGGATCCGGTGTGCGTTGAAGGTGAGCGCCGAGAAGCGAAACAACAGCACCTCGTCAGTTGCCACATCGCGACTGATCGGCGTCGCTGCAAGCGTCGCTGGAGGGGATACGGGGTCAGAAATCGTCGTTGAGGGTGTCGCGTCGGTGTAGACAAGGTTCTGTCGCTCCTCGACCAGAACATCCGATCCGCTGCGAATCGTGTGGTGGACTCCAACGATCACCAGTTCACCTGTGGATCCCGTCCGCGGTTCCACACGCTCGACGATGCTGGTCTTCTGGATGTGCATCCCGACCGTGATGGGTGCGTGCATGTCGGTTCGACCCCCTGCGAACATGCGTCGACGGAGTCTGAGGGGCGGGAGGAAGCCTCCCCGTTTCGGGTGTCCGTCATCACCGGTCCTCGACCGTTCGACTGCCTCGAGGAAGTAGAGCCAATGCCACAGGATTGGCAGCGGTGCGCCGTGGGAAAGGTCAGGCGAAACAAGACCCAGACCCGCCACGAGGCGATGGCACCGGTCGGCGTCTACAAAGTCCTCGGCAAGAACGGTTGATCCCACCCATTCCCCGAGTTCTTGTTGTTCGACGGCGTCGTACTCCGCCACCTGCACCTCA
>JAQCAA010000027.1 GCA_027728645.1 Actinomycetota bacterium
GGTACTACCGAGCCGACACCGATCGCCTCGCGCCATTCAAGCCAGTTTTGGAAGCCATGTGGGGCGGGTTCATTGACGATCTCGTGCATCGGTCGGAGGCAGCAGAGTGACAGACTCGATCATCGTGGAGCGGTTCGCCAAAGCCAAGCCAGCGGCCGTGTACAAGCATCTGATCGAATCCAATCGTTGGGTGCTCTGGCAGGGTGTCTCTGCAACCCTTCAGCCTGAGCCCGGTGGGCTGTTCCAAATGAGTACAGGTGACGGGAGAACGGCTCGAGGTCAGTTCGTTGAGGTCGTGCTGGATCAAAGGGTGGTCTTCTCGTGGGGGTGGACGGACTTGCCGGGCCTCCCTCCTGGGTCGTCGACTGTCGAAATCGACCTCATCGCACAGGACAGCGGCACTCTTATCAGGCTTCGCCACAGCGGTCTTGGTCCGGACGAGGCTCCGATGCATGAGATGGGATGGAATCACTACTTGGGCCGTCTGGACACGGCAAGCTCAGGTGGCGATCCTGGTCCGGATCTCGGCCTTGGCTAGGGTTGCATTCTAATTTAGTTCCCGCTATAATAGATTCCCTACACATCCCTACAAGGAGGATCGAATGGAACTCAAATGTGACGACGTGGTGCCTGGTCTCGGCTGCGACTTTGTGGCGAAAGGCTCGACGGCAGAAGAAGTTCACGGCGCAATGATGATGCATGGTGGAACAGTCCATGCCAATCTGATGGACGGCAAGAGCCCACAAGAGATGATGCAGGCCAAAACAGAAATGGACGCCCACATCTCCCAGCTGATCGCTGCCAACAACTAGCAACCGCCCCTAGGGCTGGGCTATCGAGCGGCTCCTACTCAAACCGCTTGGCATCCTTGTTGGGTGTCAAGCGGCGTAGAGCCGTCAGTCTTCCGATACGCGTAGTGACGAGAGCTCGGTTCGCACTCGTTCGAGGTCGCGTCGATGCTGATCAACCGGTGGGATGCATTGCTCAAGTCTCATGAGTAGATCCGATTGCTGTAGCTCAAGAGCGGCGATTCGGACGGCTAGTGACGAACTGATTGCGCTGGATCGATCGTGCATGAGGCGCCCATAATACCCCGTAGGTCCAGGCTTGGAGGTTTTGGCGTGGCTCGCGGGAACATGTTCCCGCTGACCACGCTAAAACGGTTTGGGGGGCGGGCGCGGCGAAGCGAGACTCTTGAAATCGGAAACGTGGCGACGTATATCTGTCTTGAGACGGAGCTACGACGGCGAGGTGCAGCTGGTTAGCCGCGACCTGCGTTTGGCTTGCGGCCGTGATTCGCCTTTGAGCGGCGAGCCCGGAGTTTGCGTCGTTTTGCCTTTGCCATAGTTCAAGGAGGGTACCAATCGGGATGACGTATCGGCGGCTGAATCTCATATGGGCGGCCGGATGTATCGAGAGCGTCGCAGTTGCGAGCGGATTCGTCGACCGGTTCGTGGGGCTGCGACGTCAAGATCTGCGAGGCGTGATGTTCGCCGCTTCATCGGTCCACACATTCGGGTTTCGCCACCCGATTTCCGTCTTCGAGGTCTCGTCGGAGGGGATCGTTACCGATGTCCGAACACTTCATCCGAACCGACTCCACCGCCGCCAAACAGGCGAGGTGATTGTCGAGGCTCTCCCATGGTGCCAGGCCCCATCGATCGGGGAGAGACTCGTCGCCCTACCATCTGAGCCGTATGACTGGAACCCTCGTGCTGTGCGCAACGCCCATCGGAAACCTTGGAGATATCAGCGAACGGTTGATTGAAACCCTCTCAGGTGCTGACGTCGTGTTCGCCGAAGACACTCGACGGCAGCTCCTCAATCACCTCGGAATCTCGAAACCGATGAGGAGTTACTTCGCTGGAAACGAGCGGACCCGCAACTCCGAACTGCAGGCTCTGCTGGCTGAGGGCAAGACCATTGCATTTGTGTCAGATGCAGGCATGCCTGCCGTATCAGATCCAGGGTCGTCTGCGGTGCAGATCGCGGTTGCCATCGGCGCAGCGGTCACCGCGATTCCTGGTCCAAGTGCACCGGTAACGGCGGTCGCTCTTTCTGGGTTTGTGGGAGACAGGTTCGTGTTCGAAGGGTTTCTGCCGCGCAAGGGAGCTGAACGGAAGCAGCGGCTTGCGTCAATTGCAGATGATCAGCGAACGACGGTCTTGTTTTCTGCGACCCGGAGGGTCGACAAAGACCTCGCAGACCTTGCTGAGAGAGTCGAACCTGGCCGCCAAGTTGTGGTCACGCGGGAACTCACGAAGCTACACGAAGAAGTTTGGCGTGGAACCCTTGTCGAGGCGGCACGCCACTGGGGAGGAAATGTCGAGCCAAGGGGCGAATTCACAATCGTCGTCGAGGGAGCAACCCCGCCACCTCCAGACCTCGGTGCGGCTGTGAGTCAGTCGCTTCTTGAGATCGAGCGGGGCGCGTCGACGTCGCAGGCGGTCAAAGCGGTTTCAGACAGGATGAATGTGAGCAAGCGGGAGCTGTACGAACTGGTCCTCAAGCAACAGCATTCGGGCGACGCCACTTCAGCGACGGACCACTAGGCGTCTGCGAGATTCGATCGACAGTCGGCGCACACGCCCCTGCCGTGGTAGTTCCGCAGATCGTTTGTCCCCTCACAAAAGATGCAGGTTGCTTCGAGTTTGCGCAGAACGATGCCGCTGTTCTCAACCGTGATGGCGAGCTCGTCGCCTTCATGGATGTTGAATAGCCTTCGCGTTTCTGCAGGGACGACGATGCGTCCGAGGTCATCGATCTTTCTGACGATGAGAGTATCCAAGAGAGGTCCTCCGTTAATCATCGGTCGGGGGGTTCCGACGACCGAATGGTACCGCTCAATCGGAAAACGTGGAACGTGGCGGTGGTGAACACTGATGGTGCCGTGTCGGTTCTCTCCGAAGGTACCATCGCCCCATGACACCGAAATCTCCAAAGAAGGTCCTCGTCGCCGTCGCGTGGCCTTATGCCCAGGGGCCGCTCCACCTTGGCCACATCGCTGGCGCTTACCTTCCTCCCGACATCTTTGCGCGATATCGCAGGTCGATCGGCGACGATGTTCTCATGGTGTCAGGGTCCGATGTCCACGGTACGCCTATCACCGTCAAGGCCGACGAGATGGGCGTGACACCGCAAGAAATTGTCAACAAGTACCACCCAGAATTTCTCACCTATTGGGACGATCTCGACATCCAGTTCGATCTGTTCACAACGACCGGAACTGACACCCATCGTCGGGTTGTGCAGGACTTCTTCATGACCTTGCTCAAGAATGGCTACCTGTACCCGGATACGACGGAGCAATACTTCGACGAATCGGAGCACCGATTTCTCCCCGATCGATACGTTGAAGGCACCTGCCCGCACTGTGGCTACGAATTTGCCAGAGGAGACCAGTGCGATAACTGCGGCAAAACGCTTGACCCAACGGATCTCCTCGACCCCAAGAGCAAGTTGTCAGGCACGACACCTGTGCTTAAGGAGACAGAGCACTACTACTGGAAACTGAGCGAGTTCAACGAACCCCTCCTCGAGTGGCTGAAGACACGAGAAGGCTGGCGCTCCCACGTGCTCAATTTCGCTATCGGAATGGTCACAGACGGACTCCACGACCGTGCCTTCACCAGAGACCTTGAGTGGGGCGTACCGCTTCCGGTGGACGACATTGGCCAAGGAAAGTCGATTTACGTTTGGTGGGAGGCTGTGATGGGTTACCTGTCCGCACCACAGGAATGGGCAGAGCTACGTGGTACACCCGATGCGTGGCGGGAGTGGTGGCAGAATCCCGAGGCAGAGTCGTACTACTTCGTTGGGAAGGACAACATCCCGTTCCATGCGATTTATTGGCCTGCACTCATCATGGGGCATGGCGATCTGAACCTTCCGACCGATGTGCCAGCGAACCAATATGTCACGTTTGGCGGCCTGAAGGCCTCGAAGTCCCGCGGCGTCGGCAGGCCGCTGAGTTGGTATCTCGAGCGATTCGAGTCGGATTCCTTGAGGTATGCCATCGCCCAGAGCCTCCCTGAGTCGAACGACACGGATCTGGCTGATGATGAGATCGCTCGCAGAATCAATGACGAACTCGTAGCCACGTGGGGCAACCTCGTGAACAGGGTTGTCTCGATGACTGGCCGATACTTTGAAGGCGTTGTGCCAACACCGAGAGCGTTGACCCAAGCCGATGAGACCCTGCTTGCCGCCAGACAGATGACGCTCGACGATGTTGGGTCGTTGATCGGATCAGTGAAGCTCAGAGCTGGTATCGCGAGGGCCATGCAAGCCGCACAGGAGGCGAATGCCTACCTCAACGACGCTGCCCCTTGGACATCTGCCAAGACGGATCTTGAACGCACCGGCACAACCTTGTGGGTTGCGATCCAATCCATAGCGGCTTCCGCAGTGGCGTTCTCGCCGTACCTGCCAGCAACCTCTCGTTCGGTTCTCGCAGCGCTCGGAGCACTCAGCGACGACGAATTTGTTCCGTGGCTCGCTCCAAAGATCGAAGCCGGCGTCGAGCTCAAGCCCCTGCCACCCTTGTTCTCGAAGGTTGCGCTCGATCCTGCTGATTTCGACTCTGAGGGGTAGACATTGACAGACACGACCTCGGCTCGCCTCACGTGGGTCGACACTCATGGTCACCTCTTCCTCATGGACGAACCGGCAGACGTCGTATTGACGAGGGCGCAGAATGCAGGCGTCAACTGGCTCGTGTGTCCAGGAGTCGACACCGCAACGACCAGGGCGAGCGAGGCGATAGCACTCCAATACCCTGGCGTGGTGCTGTGGTCTGCCGGGCTCCATCCGCATGACGCCTCCAACTGGGATGTTGAGCAGGAAGCACTCTCGGACCTTGCCAAGACGGCGGACGCAGTTGGCGAGTGCGGTCTCGACTATTACCGCGAACTCTCCCCGCGTCGCGACCAGAAGAAAGCGTTCGGCGACCAACTCGAACTTGCGTCAGCGCTTGGGAAACCGGTCATCGTTCACTGCCGAGACGCGTTTGCCGACGTACACGACATGGTCGGGCGAGCAGAACTTGGAGCCGACGTGATTCTCCACTGTTGGACGGGTGGTCCGAAATGGACCAAACGTTTCGCGGAACTTGGCGTCACATTCTCGTTTGCAGGTCCGCTCACCTACACCACGGCTGAAACACTGCGGCTCGGCGCTGCGGAGGCCCCTCCCGAGCGCACGATGGTCGAGACCGATAGCCCGTACCTCACGCCGGAGCCCTTGCGAGGTCAGAACAATGAGCCCGCAAATGTCTATCTAACAGGGAAGGGGCTTGCTGGCGTTTGGGGTGTGTCGGTTGAGGATGTCTCGGTTTCGACAACAGCGTGCGCTGAGCGAGTGTTTCGCCGTGCATGACGATGGGACGCAGGCTCGATCCGAGGTTCGGAGACTGCTCGCCGAACACGACCACCAGCCTCGCAAGAAATTTGGTCAAAACTTTCTTGTCGACCCAAACATGGTTGCCAAGATCGTCGCGACGTCCGGCGTGAACAGCGACTCGAATGTGATCGAAATTGGGGCGGGAACGGGAGCCCTTACGGTGGCTCTGGCCGATTCAGGTGCAAGGGTCGTTTCGTACGAGGTCGATCATGCTCTCGAATCGATTCTCGATGTAACAATCGGAAACAGACCGAACGTCGAACTTCGGTTCGCAGATGCGACTCGTATCAACTTCGGAGAAGCATTGGACGAGGGACCATGGACGATGGTCTCGAACCTCCCGTATAACGTTGGAACGGGCATCGTGCTCGACGCTCTTCAGAATGCCGTCAATATTGGCCGCTTCGTTGTGGTGGTGCAGATCGAAGTTGCTGACCGACTCATTGCCAGGCCTGGCACGAAGACGTATGGAATCCCCTCAGTGATTGTTGGGCTCCATGGCACAGCGCACCGTGCCTTCCGCGTTCCCCCACAGGTCTTCGAACCTGCGCCTCGGGTCGAGTCAGCTGTCGTGGTGATCGATCGTACGGAGGCTCCGCCACATGTTGGAAGGGCAATTGATATTGCGACTGCTGCATTCGGCCAGCGACGCAAGATGCTTCGCCGGTCTCTCGTCGCCACGATCTCGAACGAATCGATACTTGACGCTGCTGGCATTGATCCGACCGCACGACCAGAGACTCTCGACCCGCTCGATTTTGTAGCAATCGCCCATGCGGAGGCGGCCGCATGAGAGCCGCTGCCTATGCCAAGATCAATATTGCTCTGGCGGTGCATTCTGTAACTGCTGACGGGTTTCACTCGCTCAGGGGCCTTTTCCAATCTGTATCGCTGTTCGACACAATCGAGATCGAACGTGCTTCAAGCGACTCAGTGATCGTGTCAAACGACGAGGCTCCTGCAAACGAAACCAACCTTGGATGGCTTGCATTGGACGCCGTTCGCAGAGCGACGCGAGTTTCCACGCCGACTCGCCTCAGCATCACAAAGCGGATCCCTTCGGGGGCAGGGCTTGGTGGTGGAAGCGCTGACGCCGCGGCGGTGATCGGCCTGTTTGCCCAGACAGGCGCCATCGACGAGGAACTCGCGATGGAGATCGCCGCGTCTCTCGGGTCCGACGTTCCGTTTGCCCTCAACGGTGGAACAGCGCTTGTTCGTGGCCGAGGGGAAATGGTGGACCCCGTCGAGCCACTCGACGGGTTTGCCCTTGCCTTGGTTGTTCCTCCGTTCTCGCTGTCGACGCGGGACGTGTTCCAGGAGTGGGACCGTCTCGACGGTCCGGTTGGCGACCCAGTCGCTGATTCGCGGCTACCGCCAACGCTTCGAGGAATGGAGCCGATCGGGAATGACCTCTTCCCAGCAGCACTCTCGTTAGACCCTCGTATTGGTGAATGGAGGGACGAACTGACGACTCTGTGGGGGACAACGGTCTGCATGACAGGCTCGGGGTCAGGGCTCTTCGGCTTCTTCGGTTCCATCGATGAGGCGACCGACGCAACGAACGCAGTTTCCATGCCAGTCCGGGCAGCGGAGGCTTTGAACCTCATGGATCGAGGTTGGAACAAACTCGATGACTGACGAACCGCGGCGGACATTTCGGGTGTTCACCTACACTTGCGCTTCGCATCCCGCGGTGGGGGGTGGTGTAATCGGCAGCACAGATGGTTTTGGTCCATCTAGAACGGGTTCAAGTCCTGTCCCCCCAGCAACGAATTCCACAGAGACAGCCACGAACGGAAGAACAAGGGTCGTGAGCCGATGAGGAACTCAGTCATCATCCTCGCTGCAGGCAAGGGCACCCGTATGCATACGGAGGGCGCCAAGGCGCTCCATACAGCAGCAGGACGCTCGCTTCTCGACTGGTCGCTTCACATCGCCAATGCCGTCGACCCTGTTGAAATCAGTGTTGTTGTGGGGCATCGAGGAGAGCAAGTCTCGGCATCGTGCCCTGAAGCCGTTTCCGTTGTGACCCAAGAGCCGCAACTCGGCACGGGACACGCGGTACAGGTCGGGCTGACAGGACTCAGTGCGATTGACACGACCGTTGTTGTCCTGCCTGCGGACATGCCGTTGATTTCTCATGAATCGATTCGGGCTCTTATCGCGGTCCACGCTGCCGAGAATGCTGCCGCAACGATCATGACCGTCGAACTCGCAGACCCTTCCGGCTATGGCCGGATCGTACGAATCGATGGTGAGGTCACTGGGATCGTCGAGGAGCGCGACGCAACGGATGACCAGCGCCAGATCGTTGAGGTCAACACCTCGGTGTATGTCTTTGATGGCTTGCTGCTCCAAGCTGCCCTCGCACGGGTTACCAACGACAACGTGCAATCTGAGTACTACCTCACTGATGTCGTTGAGATCCTCGTCTCTGACCGACACACCGTTGCTGCCGTAACCGTGCCAACCCACGAGGGAATCGGTGTGAACACGCACGCTCAACTAGCAGAAGTCTCGTCGATTCTGCGCGGCCGGATCAATATGGATCTTCTGGAGTCGGGCGTTTCGATGTTGGATCCAATGCGGGTCTACATCGACGCTGGTGCCACCGTTGCACCCGGGGCGACCTTGCTTCCGGATACCTACCTTCTAGGGACCACGAGTGTTGCAAGTGGAGCGAGGGTCGGCCCTGATGTGGAAGCCACAGATAGCGTCATTGGGGCAGACGCCACCGTGAAGTATTCGGTGCTTGATCGAGCAACGGTCGGGCCTAGGGCAAACGTTGGCCCGTACTCACATCTCCGACCAGGTGCCGACCTCAGGGAAGGTGCAAAGGTTGGCAGCTACGTCGAAGTCAAAGCGTCGATCGTCGGCAAGAACTCCAAGGTGCCACACCTTTCGTACATCGGCGACGCCGAAATCGGTGAAGACTCCAACATTGGGGCCGCAACGGTCACGGTCAACTACGACGGCTACAAGAAACACAAGACGAAGATCGGAGACAGGGCAAGGGTTGGGTCCGACACGATGCTCATCGCTCCTGTGACCATTGGAGATGATGCCTACACGGGAGCTGGCTCGGTGATAACCCACGACGTTCCTGATGGCGCCCTCGGTCTCGGACGAAGTGACCAGCGCAACGTTGAGGGCTACGCTGAGAAACGTCGGCGACGCGCAGAAGAGGAAGCTGATTGATGCAACGCCTTGGGCAAAAGCGAATGCTTGTGTTCTCCGGTTCGGCGAATGTCGAACTTGCGGACGAAGTTGCCAAGCTGCTCGACGTTGAGCTTGGTGGGGTAGAGCGCTCCCGTTTTGCCGACGGTGAGATCTACATCAGGTTCACCGAGTCGGTCAGGGGCGCTGACTGTTTCGTCATCCAGAGCCACTCGAATCCAATCAATGAGCACATCATGGAACAGCTCATAATGATTGATGCACTCAAAAGAGCATCGGCAAAGCGAATCACCGCGGTTGTTCCGTCCTTCGGCTACGCCAGACAAGACAAGAAAGGCAGACCCCGCGAGGCGATCACTGCTCGCTTGATGGGCGACCTATTCATTTCTGCCGGGGCGGACCGAATTGCGGCGGTCGACCTTCACACAGGGCAGCTGCAAGGATTCATTGATGCGCCGTTTGACTCCCTCACGGCACTTCCCCTCTTCACTGACTATTTGAAGAACAAACAAGAGGGTCCAACGACTGTTGTGTCGCCAGACTCGGGCGGTGTGAAGCGTGCGACAAGGTTCGCACATCACCTCAATGCGGAAGTGGCCTTCATTTACAAGCGCCGCAGAACCGACGCCCGCAACCAGGTGACTGCATCCCACGTCGTTGGTGACATCGATGGTCGACATTGCATAATGGTTGACGACATCATCGACACTGCCGGCACGGTCGTTGCTGGAACAGAGCTACTTCTCCAACGTGGAGCGTTGTCTGTGAAGGTTCTTGCCACTCATGGGATTCTCTCAGGGCTTGCTATCGAGCGACTCAAAACAGCTCGATTGTCTGAGATCGTCATCACCAATAGCCTGCCGGTGTCGAAGGAAGCGTTGTCACTCCCGAACCTCACTGTCCTATCAATCGCTCCCATCTTGGCTGGCACCATCGAAGCGATCTTCAACGACAGTTCGGTCAGCGAGATATTCAAGGGCGAGAACACCTGAGATTGTCGTCGGCGACGCCATGACCCCCGATCCAAACCGGCTCGCTCACATCGCAGACGATGGCTTCCGGTCTCTACTTCGCCGGCACCGCGCCGTGACGACTCGTGCCCAGACTCGGTTCGAGGCTCGTGATTGGGTTGGCTTCCGCAAGGATGCTCTGGAACGAATTGATGCCTACGGAGTGGTACTCGATCACACGATCGCGGCACTACACACTGCAGGCTTTACAACGGAAGATCGTGTCGGGTGGTCGAAGGCAAGGAACGCGTTTCGGGTTCGGTTTCTCGATGATCCTGCTGGACCGATCGCAGAGACGTTTTTCAACTCGCTTGCTCGAAAGATGTTTACAACCGAGGGCATCGACCCATTGCTTGAATTCCTCGAGGTGCCGCTCGACAGGCATGTGAAGCTGAAGACGGTGACGCGGTCCTATGACACATCCAATGGGTCTCATCTCTGGCTCTTGGATGCGGCGCGGGACTGTCGGTTCCAAGCGTCGTGGGCCGATCTCAGCACTGACGCCTCAGCGGTCGCGGATCGTCTCGGGGACACTCCAGACTCGGTTGAAATCGTCGAAGCGATCTTCTTTCGAGGGAAGGCAGCGTATCTGGTCGGCTCCATGTCGACTGCGTCGCAGACGGTCCCGTTTGCCCTTGCGATCCGGCACGGCAGGACCGGATTGCGGTTCTCAGCTGTCCTTGTCGGTGAGAGCGATGTTTCAATACTCTTCTCATACACGAGGGCAGCGTTTCATGTGGATTCAGCGACTCCTGTCGACCTCGTAAGGTTCTTATCTGGCCTGCTTCCTCATCGAGCTGCCGCCGAATTGTGGGCTGCCATCGGGTTTCGCAAGCAGGCCAAGACCGAGCGTTACCGCGACATAGTTCGATACCTCGAACGGTCGACGGAGCAATTCACGTATGCACCCGGCGTGCCTGGTCTCGTCATGATTGTGTTCACGCTTACCGGATACGACGTTGTGTTCAAGGTTGTTCGAGATCGCTTTCCTCCCCAAAAATCAGTTACACCCAAGCAAGTCGCCGAGCGCTATCAGCTTGTCGCTCGGCACGACAGAGCAGGGAGACTTGTCGAGGCCCAGCGGTTCGAGCAATTGAGGCTGCCAGAGGATCGTTTCGACTCCGTCGTGCTGAGTGAACTCCTGACTGAGGCGTCGCGCACCGTGAGCGTGTCAGATGGCCAGGTTACGTTCGGGACTGTGTATGTCGAGCGCAGGGTGACACCGCTCGACCTGTACGTCCGGTCAGCAGATCCAAACGAGGCGATCAGAGCCATCGTTGACTACGGCGCGGCGATCAAGAATCTCGCGGCTTCGAACATCTTCCCAGGCGACATGCTGCTCAAGAACTTTGGCGTAACCCGCCTCGGCAGAGTGGTTTTCTATGACTATGACGAACTCACCGAATTGACCGAATGCAAATTCAGGCGGTTTCCGGAGTCAGACGACCCGTACGACGACCTTGCGGAGGTTCCGTCGTATGGAATCGGGCCGAACGACATCTTCCCAGAAGAGCTTCCTCGATTTCTAGGCCTCACGAAGGAGATGCGTTCAGCATTTGACGCCCGCCACGCCGATCTGTTCGAACCAGAGTTTTGGATCGACGTCCAGAACCGCATCAAGAGCGGCGAGACAATCGAAATCCTTCCCTATCGTCGAACCCGAACACTCGGCGTGCATGCCGCAGACCTCCGGTAATTGAAATCTTCACACCTGGCCGGATCACCTCGGTGACAGTCGACAAGTCGGAGGTCACTTCGTTCTCGCCCGTCGTAGACTCCCACCCTGAATCCTCAGCCGACTTCGGGGGAGATCCCAAAATGCAGGAAAGCCTGCGCGCAACTAGGCGCGTTACACAGGGCACACGTGCCTCCAAACGACTTCGCAAGACTGGCCGCGTGCCTGGCGTCGTGTATGGAACTACCGTCGCCGAGCCGCACGCCGTCCACGTCGACAGCCGTGAGCTCTACGCCGTCCTCCACACAGACGCAGGTCTCAACGCCATCATCGAAGTGGATGTCGAGGGTGAGCAGGTGCTCACTGTTGCACGTGAAATCCAGCGCCACCCTGTCCGGCGAAATATCACCCATCTTGACTTCATCCAGGTTCGCCTTGATAGGGCAATCGAGGCAGAGGTCCTGATTGTGTTTGTCGGAACGCCGATCGGCGTCATCGACGAGGGCGGTCTCGCCGAAACAGTGGATTCACAGATCACGATTAGTGCGCTGCCGAACGCGATTCCTAGGTCGATCGAGGTCGACATCAGCCACCTTGGCTTGCACGATACGCTGACGGTTGCAGATCTTCCGGTGCTCGAAGGTGTCAGGCGAACGCGGATGATCCGCTCCTCACAGTCGTGGTTCCAGCAGCCGAGGAAGTCGCTCCGGTCGTAGAAGACCTTGAGGGCGAAGGCGAAGGCGAAGGCGAAGACGAAGAGGGCACAGCATCAGACGACGATTCCTCTTCAGACGACGAGGGGTGATCGCGGACTCGTCCGCAACGCTGATCGTCGGTCTGCGGAACCCCGGTTCCTCGTACGAGCAGACTCGCCACAACATCGGCGCCGTGGCCGTCGACCGGTTTCTCTCTGACAACGATTTGTCGCTCAAGAGAGCACGGCAAGGCCTCAAAGCTGACGTTGCGGAGACGAACGTGGCTGGTCGTCGTGTCGTGCTCGCTGTACCGAGGACGTTCATGAACGAATCGAGCCAAGCTGTCGTGCCTCTCCTCAAGTACTACGGAATCGATCCCGAACGGCTCCTCGTCGTCCACGACGACATCGATGTTCCTCTTGGCAAGATCAAGGTGCAACACGGTGGTGGTCACGGAGGAAACAACGGCGTCCGCTCTGTGCTGGGCTCGCTCGGATCTGAGAAGTTTTGGAGACTCAAGATCGGCGTAGGGCGTCCACCAAGTCACATGGACGCAGCTGACTATGTTCTTGGTCGATTCGGAGCCAACGAACGCGAGACCGTCGACGTGGCCGTGTATCGTGCCGCAGACGTGGTCGAGGCCTTCATCACGGACGGAGGCGATCGCGCCAGACAGTTCGCAGGGGAATTGAACGACTAGGAGACAAGCGACTAGGAGGGCACCGGTGGCCGCATACGTTGGGGCAATCGATCAAGGAACGACGAGCTCTCGGTTCTTGATCATTGATGCAGCGGGCACTGTCGTTGGTAAGGCCCAGCGCGAGCACAAGCAAATCCTTCTCAAGCCCGGTTGGGTTGAGCACGACGCTTCCGAGATCTGGCGGAATACTGAATGGGTCATCTCAACTGCCCTTGATGAGGCAGGCCTCGTGCCTTCAGATCTTGCAGGAGTCGGTATCACGAACCAGCGTGAAACAGCCGTCGTGTGGGATCGTGCGACCGGGAGGCCGGTTTCGAACGCGATCGTGTGGCAAGACACCAGAACCGCGGAATTGTGCGTGGAGATCGCCGATCGAGTCGGTGAGGGACATCTTCGCCGCTGCACGGGACTGCCGTCGGCAACCTATTTCTCGGGACCCAAGGTTCGTTGGATATTGGACAACGACCCGAAGCTTGCGCAAGCAGCGAAGCGCGGCGAGCTTGCGTTCGGCACAGTCGACTCGTGGATTGCGTGGAACCTCATAGGGAAGCATGTCACTGATGTGACGAATGCTTCAAGAACGATGCTGATGGATCTTCATGCGCTCGAGTGGGACGAAGGGCTTTGTGACGCGATTGGTGTTCCAATGTCGATGCTCCCAAAGATCGAGCCTTCGATGGTGGATTTCGGTCCCTGTTCGGGTGTGCTGGCAGGAACCCACCTGCGAACCATCCTTGGAGACCAGCATGCAGCCATGGTTGGTCAGGCGGCTTTCGGTGTCGGGGATACAAAGTGCACGTACGGCACCGGTGCGTTCCTCCTAACCAACACGGGAACCGAAGTCGTTGCATCGACGGCCGGGCTCCTCTCAACGGTCGCTTACCAGCGAGCCGGTGAGGCTGCGATCTATGCACTTGAAGGGTCGGTAGCCGTTGCTGGTTCCTCGGTCCAGTGGCTTCGAGACAATCTCGGGCTCATCGAACACGCAAACGACATTGAGGAGCTTGCCTCGCGGGTAGACGACAACGGGGACGTTTACTTCGTCCCAGCGTTCTCTGGCCTTTTTGCTCCGCGCTGGAGACCAGACGCCAGGGGAGTGCTCGTTGGACTGACTCGCTTCACGAACAAGAGCCATTTGGCACGAGCCGTTCTTGAGGCAACCGCGTTCCAAGTCAAGGATGTACTCGATGCAATGCGCGATGACACTGCCACCGTGCTGACCGACCTCAGGGTTGACGGAGGGATGGTTGCCAACAGTTTGCTCATGCAGTTCCAGGCGGACATTCTCGGAATCGATGTCGTTGTCCCTGCTCAGATCGAGACCACGGCGTTTGGCGCCGCGTACGGGGCTGGCATCGATGCGGGGGTGTGGGCGGGTGCCGAGGACGTTCGTAGCCATTGGAAAGAGAGTCTCCGTTACGAGCCGTTGTTTGGCGACCAGCGCCGCGATGCACTGGCTGCCAGCTGGTCAAAAGCAGTGGACCGCTCCCTCGACTGGGTCTGACCGGCGCCCGAACCTGATGATGGTGCTTTAGGCTCAGGGTCGATGTCGATCCCGAACCTGCTCGCTGTGACGAGGCTCGTGCTCACTCCTGTGGTCATGGTGCTGATACTCCAATCAACCGACAGCCGTGCGTATGCCCTTGCGGGAGCAGTCGTGTTCGGTGTCGCAGCCCTTACTGACTTCGCTGACGGCTACCTTGCGAGGCGGTGGAGGATCACGACAACGCTTGGTGCATTCCTCGACACGGTCGCTGACAAGGTTCTGATCACAGGTGCGTTAATAGCTCTCGTCGAGATTGGGACCACAAGCAGTTGGATTGCCTTCGTCATCATCGGGAGAGAAATTGCAATCATGGGGTTGCGTTCCGTGGCAGCCCTCGGTCAGGGAACGGTCCCGCCTTCGATCTGGGGCAAGTGGAAGGCGACCGTGCAATTCGTCGCAATCCTCTTTGCGATAGCGATTTTCGACGTAAACATCGGACCGCTCAGGCTCGACGAATGGATGCTCATTGTCGCTGTGGTCGTGACGCTTCTTTCCGCTGGCGACTATTTCTCAAAGTTCAGGGGCGTCATTTCGCGACGCGACCGTGCTTGACCGAACATTCATTACCGGCGCAACCGGCGTCGTCGGGTCCCACTTGCTCAGCGCCCTTATCGCCCAGTCCGACGACGTGGTGGCCCTTGTACGGACCAACTCTGCGGTCAGGAAGGTCCGCACAGCCGGTGCCACGGGTGTAGTTGGCAATGTCACGAAACCGTACGATCTCGCGGATGCGATGTGGGGCTGTGAGACGGTGTTTCATGTCGCGGGAGTGAATGAGGGATGTCCACGCAGGGCTGCGCGAATGGACGCTGTGAATATCGAAGGCGCCGTCAACGTAGTGGAAGCAGCGGCGTCGGCTGGCGTCAAGAGGGTGGTGCTGACTTCGTCGGTCGCTGCCATTGGAGAAGAATCAGGAACCATCGGAACTGAGCAGACCATCCACAGTGGCTCCTATGTGTCAGCGTACGCCCGATCGAAGCATCTCGGCGAGCAGGCAGCGATGCAAGCGGCTGTTGACAAGGACATCGATCTTGTGGTGGTCAACCCCGCTTCGGTACAGGGTCCAGGGAGGGCAACGGGCTCGGCAGAACTGTTGCTCCGTGCCATGAGGTCGAAGCGACCGTGGCTTGTCGATGTGACCGTTTCGATCATTGACACAGAGGACTGCACGAATGGTCACATCCTTGCGGCCACCAACGGGAAGGCAGGAGAGCGGTACATTCTTTCTGGCGCAACGATCTCAGTCGCCGAGATCGTCGAGATCCTCAGCGGGCTTGCCGACGCTCCGATCCGTCCGCGCTGGCTGAGCGAAGGAGTTGTCCGTTCTCTTGGCATGCCGCTATCGAGATTTGCGGCCAGCGTCGGGCGCAGCAAATCCATCTGCCCAGATCTTGTGCGGTCCCTGCTTCACGGTCACCGCTACGACAACTCCAAATCCAAGTCCGACCTCGGTCTTGAATACACGCCGATCGAAGACACCTTCGCCAAAACCATCGCCTGGTTCCACGCCGAAGGCCTTATAGGGTAGGCATGAACGCCCACCCATGAGCAGACGGCACGTGCCCCCAGTAGTGATGGGGCCGCTAAACCTGTTTAGCCCTTTTTGTCGCGGTTCGTTGGTGGTCGCGAGTTTCTGTGGAGCCCCTACGATTGGGCTTTGTGGCTGCTCCTCTCAATATCTTGCTCGAACGCTGGCGGACGGCGCTCGATCCTCCGGTTCCCGGTCGGTTCGTCGTGCCCCCAGCGGCTCGCGCAATCGTTTTAGCAGGGGCACTCCAGAACTCTGACAGACCGATACTGGCAATCGTTGCCGGGGAACGCGAGGCCGAGGAACTCGTCGAAGACATCGAGCTCTTCACCGACGAGGTAGCGCACCTGCCAGCATGGGAAACATTGCCATTTGAACATGTCTCGCCAAACATTGTGACGATGGGTCGCAGGGTGGTGGCCCGTCACCTCCTCGGGACCGGTGCCCGTTCAATCGTTGTTGCATCGGTGCGAGCGGTGACCCAGCGAGTCTCGCCGACAGCGACGAATCCGCTTGTGCTCGAAGCAGGGCGTGAGTACGCCTTCGAAGACCTCATCGACACGATCGTCACTCTCGGCTACAGCCGCGTCGATAGAACAGAAGCGAGGGGCGACTTCTCTGTGCGAGGCGGAATCGTCGACATCTATCCACCAAACACCGACACTCCGTTCCGTCTCGACTTTTGGGGAGATTCGCTCGAAGAGATACGCACATACGCGGCAGCGACGCAGCGTTCCGAAGACGGTCTCGACCGAATCGACCTGTTTCCAGCAAGGGAAGTCCTCCTGAACAGCGCCATCAGGGACCGAGCCGCCGAGCTCAGGCGAGACGCACCCTGGGCGTCAGATACGTGGGACAGAATTGCTGAAGCGATTCCCTTCCATGGGATGGAGTCCTGGCTCCCGTGGCTCACCAACCCACGAACCGTTCTCGACGAAACAGATGCCTCGGTGTTCTTGTTCGATCCGGTTCGATGTGCTGAACGCGCAACAGACCTGATTCGGGAGGAGTCTGATCTCGCTCGGGCGCTGTCAGGCACGTGGGGAGAAGACGGTCCCGCTTCTGGTGAACATCCGCCGCTCTACATGCCGCTTGATCTGGACGGGCTCGCAGACCGACTCCTCGAGGCACCGCCGCACGCTGCGGGTCCAAGCGATGACGGGTACTCGATCGGAATGCTCGATGCGACTCCTGGCGATCCTGAATCGGTGGCCGCGGCGGTGAACCGGTGGCGAGACCGGGATGTCTCGATTGTCATTGCGATGGACGGCGCCGCAGCAGCAACAAGAGTTTCGAACCTCTTGGCGGAGGCCGGAGCCGACCTCCCAGTGGTGGACACCCTCGACACCCTGAGATCGGTCATTACTCCAATCGGTATCCACGCTGGGTTCGTGTTGCCTGCTGCTGGATTCGGCGTGGTTGGCGAGCACGATGTCGCTGGAAGGCGACGCGCGCACCGCAAGCTTGGACGGGGAACGCTAAAGGCACAGCCTGACGCCTATCGAGACCTCAATGAAGGCGACTTCGTCATCCATCATCATCACGGGATTGGCAGATTCTCTGGCCTCGTGAACCGAGAAATTGGCGGCGTCGAGCGCGAATACCTCCTTGTGGATTACGCGGGCGAGGACCGACTTTATGTCCCGACAGACCAGCTCGCCGCAATCACGCGGTACAGCGGGGGTGAGACGCCCCGTCTCTCAAGGATGGGTGGATCCGATTGGAGCCAGACGAGAGGCAGAATTCGCAAGGAGGTAGCAGTCATTGCGGACCAAGTGGTTGCCCTGCACCGCAAACGAGCAGCGGCGGTCGGATTCGCATTTTCGGTAGACACGCCATGGCAGGCGGAGTTCGAGGCTGCATTCCCGTACGAAGAAACTCCGGACCAGATGCAGGCCATCCTCGACGTCAAAGCGGACATGGAATCGGATCGACCGATGGACCGGCTGATTTTCGGCGACGTAGGGTTCGGTAAGACTGAGGTTGCCATCCGAGCGATGTTCAAGGCGGTCCAAGGCGGCAAGCAAGCAGTGATGCTCGTTCCAACGACGCTTCTCGCACAGCAACACTTCGCGAATTTCGAGGAGCGGTTCGGTGCCTATCCGATCCGAGTCGAAATGCTCTCTCGATTCCTCACGCCAGCCCAGCAGCGCAAGGTCATTGCCGGGCTCGCCGAAGGGACGGTTGACATCGTTGTCGGCACACACAGACTCCTATCCCCAGACACCGAATTCAAAGATCTTGGGCTCGTGGTTGTGGACGAAGAACAGCGATTCGGCGTTGGAGCAAAGGACGCACTTCGCGCGCTCAGAGCAAGCGTCGACGTGCTGACGCTGACGGCGACGCCGATTCCTCGGACGCTCGAAATGGCCCTTACGGGCATAAGAGATGTGAGCAGCATCCGGACCGCTCCCCAAGATCGACACCCGATCCTGACCTACGTTGGCCCATACGACGAACAGGCTGTGTCTGCTGCGATTCGTCGTGAAATGCTTCGTGAGGGACAGGTGTACGTTGTCCACAACCGCATCCAGTCGATCGATCATGCAGTTGCACGACTCAAAGAGCTTGTCCCCGATGCCCGATTCGCCATTGCACACGGTCAGATGGCAGAGGCACAGCTCGAACAAGTGATGTTTGACTTTTGGAACAACGAGTACGACGTCCTGGTCGCGACGACCATTATCGAGTCGGGTTTGGATGTTCCGCAGGTCAACACCCTCATCGTGGAGAGATCCGATCGTCTCGGGCTTGCTCAGCTGTACCAATTGCGGGGGAGAGTCGGTCGCTCGACCCAGCGTGCCTATGCGTATCTGTTCCATCCAACTGAGGACCGACTTGGCGAGAACGCATACCGGAGGCTCGAGGCCATCGGCCAGTTCAGCGACCTTGGAAGTGGCTTTGAGCTTGCCATGAGGGACCTTGAGATCCGCGGCGCCGGAAGCATTCTCTCCGAAACCCAGTCTGGGCATATCGCAGCCGTTGGGTTCGACCTTTACACAGAGCTTGTCGCTGACGCGGTCTTGGAGTTGAAGGGGGAGGCACCGAACGAGCCTGAGCCTGATCCAGTTCGAATCGATCTCATGATCGACGCTCTCCTGCCAAAGGAGTATGTGCCTGGCCTTGAGGCAAGGCTTGAGGCGTACCGCCGCCTCGCTGCGGCCACGACCCTCGAGTCCATCGAGGATGTTGTTTCCGAATGGGAAGACCGATTCGGCGAAGTGCCTGACTCAGCGGAGGCGCTGCTATCAGTTGCCAGACTTCGCTCCGAAGCTCTCAGAATCGGAGTGACCGAGATCGTGGAGAATCGCCACGAGATCAGGATCGCGCCGGTGACCATGAGAGCATCTCAAGAAGTGCGCCTCGAGCGTTTGGTGCGGGGGGCGTTGCTCCGAGGAGACTCCGTGTATCTCCCAGCTGGGTTCGGCAGGTCGGGGCAGGGCGGCGATTCGGCGAAGGTGATTGCCGATTTTCTCCGTACAATGTGGCCTGCATCGGATTACCCGAGTCCGAATCCCAACGCCGACGCCGACGCTAGGTAACGCACATGGTCTCTTTGAAACGGTTGTCTGTCCTTTTGGTAGCGCTAGCCGTCGTCGTCGCTGGATGTTCGGGTGCAACCGTTGCCGCCACCGTTACGGGTGTTGAGATCCAAGATGAAGACGTGTTTCCTCTCGCCGGATCTACCGATTCAGATATCCGGGTGTCTGGCGACGCTTTCCGGGGGACTCTGACGCTTCTCGTCATCCAGAGAGCTCTGCTCCAAGCAGCGGCCGAGGACTTTGGACTTGTCGATTTGGCAAACCAACCAGCACTCGATGCCTTCCTCCAAAACATCCCGCAGGCTCAGTTCGATGCAATCCGCGGTGCTGTCGATGTGGGAATACAGGCTGGGCGTGACCCCGAAGCTTCCGCGAACTACATCGTTACTGGGCAGCTGATCGTGTCGAGCGTTCGTGAGGCACTCCTCGCCGACCCTGCCTTTCTTCAAGACGTGTTTGCTCAATTCTCCGAAGTACTTGTGGCCACCTGTGTGAGCCACATCCTCGTTGCCTCGCCAGAGGAAGCCGCCGCCGTGATCGATCGCCTTGCTGCTGGTGAAGATTTTGCAGCTGTTGCCGCCGATGTCAGCATTGATACTCAGTCTCCAGGGGGTGCCCTGCCATGCCCTTCCTCGCCATATCCGCTCGGACCTGAGTTTGGAGACGGAGTATTGGCGGCGCCGGTCGGAGAGGTATCAGGGCCTTTGGTGACGGAGTTCGGCTTTCACGTGCTACTTGTGACCTCGAAGGATGGTCCTGAATCTTTCGATGATTTTTTTGCCGACCCGTCGCGATGGTTGCCACCGCAACTCCTTGACTCGGGGTATGCGGACTGGGAGCAGAGAGCGATCGACCGCGCCGACATCTCTGTTCGTTCACAGGTAGGAACCTGGGTTCCTGAGGCAGTCGGAATCTCCGCACCGCCAGCCTCCCCCTGATGTCGATCACGGGGATCGGACTCGGTCCCTCC
>JAQCAA010000148.1 GCA_027728645.1 Actinomycetota bacterium
ACCCCAATGATGGCAAGTACCCCACCTTCGAAATCTCCTGCGCCAAAGAAGCTCGCTGCGGCGTCGTTGAGCGCTGCGCCGTCTATTGAGATGTCTTCCTGCGTCGAGACTTCTGTGCGTCTCTCCTCGACCGCTACGAGAACGAGGATGCCATCGTTGGTGTCGTTGTTACCGACACCCCAGCTAATCGCGAGGTCGCCAGCGAACTGGGATGGATCGAACCCCCGAGTGTCGGAGGCTATGACCACGGCGATCTCGTTTCCGTGTTCGGCGACCAGCCTTGCAATCGAGTCCTCGATCCTGGCGTCGTCTGCAACAAGGTCGGGCTCGTCGGTGAAGTACCCCTGACAAACGAGACCGAGGTATTCGCCGCAATCGGGTGCCTGAGCCAACACCGGTGGAGCGGCCAGCAGAAACCACATCGTGGCAGCCACGACCGAGGCCGTGATCAAACGGGTCATGTCGCTACCACTCCACGCCAAATCGGAGGGGCAGGTCAGTTGGTCTATAGAAACCGGGTCTGAGCGTGGCGCATCTTCGGATCGCACCGACCACCTGGGCTGCGGTTCCCTCGTCGGTTGGATACCCGCCGGCGAACGAAACATTGATAGGAGGGGAGCCTTCAATGTCGATGGTGTCGGTTGGCATTGCGAGTTGCCATGCCATCTTGACCTCGATAAGAATGGACCGGTCGGGGCTGGCAGAAAGCTTCGTGAGGTGGTGGGCACCGAGTATCTGTCCGTCCTCGACGATCGGTTCGACCGTGCTCACGACATCCTTGTGTGACCATTCCAGACCTCTGGCGATAATCTTGGCACTCGCCTCGATGCCAGCGACACCGACTCTTCCCGCTCGCAGTTGAGCATGGAACTCGTCGGTGGTGAGTCCTCGTCCGCTCTTTGCGACGAGTGACGGGCGCAGGGTCGAGGTGTCCATGTGGCGCCGAACGGTGACACGTGTGACGTTCCGGCTTGCGGTCGCCAATGCGAGAGGGATTCGGTCGGTGATGAAACCAGGAGTCGTGCCTGTCACGATGATTGTGCGTGCGTTCGATCGCGCTGATGTGTGAAGGGCGTCCCACAGGTGTCGTGGTGCCCACGCAAGGCCCTCACATGTGGTGACAACGTCATAGCCGGCGGACACGAGTCGAATGACTTCCGGAGCAACGCGTTCTGCGGAGGATGCGAACGCAACGAGCGCGACATCGCCGTCGGCGGCATGCGGAAGCTGGACGGTTGACGCATATCCAGGGGCGCCCGTCGCGGCGACGAGTTCGCGGCGCGCCTTTTCGTCCGGGTCGACGACGGCGCGGATCGAATCCACTACTCCGTCCTTGACCGCGGCTTCCGCCGCCCACGTTCCAATCGGACCTGCTCCCACGATTACAAGTTGTGCCATTTGCGAGATGTTCGTCGTGTCGGTCCGACAAACCAAATACCGTTCCCGTTGTAGCGTCTGGGGATGCAGCATCGTTCTCTCCGAATTGAACCGCCATTTGATCTTCCGAGGACGACGCGCGCCCTCAAGATTGGGTCAGCGGTCGGTGGTTCCTGGGCTTGGGCGACCTTCACCGATGCCGGTCTTGGGACATTGAAGCTGACTCCGACAACAGATGGGGTTTCCGCCGATGCATGGGGACCCGGAGCCGAGAGTCTGCTCGAGCGAACGCCGCAGATCCTCGGTCTTGATGACCCGGTGTGGGGTGGGTCAGTTCCAAAGCAGTTGAGGGACCTCGATGCAGCGTCACGAGGACTCAAGCTTGGTGCGACTGGAGCGGTGTATGAACTCCTGATCGAAACCGTGCTCGGACAGCTTGTCACCACCAAAGAAAGCAAGAAGTCGTTTCGGCTGTTGCGGAATGAATTCGGAACGCGTGCCCCTGGTCCGATCGAAGGTTTGGCTGCGTTCCCAGAGCCGTCGGTCTTGGCAGGAATGGAGTACCAGGACCTGCATCGGTTCGGGATCGAGAGGAAGCGTGCTCAGATTCTTGTCGAAGTCTCCAGACGTGCCAAGCGGCTGGAAGAGGCCCTCAGCTTGACAGTCGACCAGGCATGGAAACGTCTTCAGGCGGTGGACGGGATTGGGCTGTGGACTGCCGGGGTGGTGATGGGCGCTGCCTATGGCGACCGAGACGCGGTTCCGGTGGGGGACTATCACCTCCCGAACTCCGTTGCGTGGGCACTTGCCGGCCAGCCGCGAGCCGACGATGACCGAATGCTCGAGTTACTTGAACCGTTCCGCCCATTTCGGCGAAGAGTTCTGGTCATGATCAAGGAGGCCCGTATTCACGCCCCCAAGTATGGGCCCCGCTCGGCGGTCAGAGATCATCTCTGAGTCAGCGATATTTCGGATATCTATCACCAATCGATCTCGCGAAGCAGTGTGTCTCTTCGTGCGGGAGGACTGACTACTTCAACTGCCATGACTTCTCGATGCAAGTCAGGCATAATCGGTGTCACCAGTCGAATGCACCTGTAGCCAGGCCATTGAGTCAGGGTGTTCGAACGATGCAAAGGTGGGGTTGAATGATGGTGCAGAGCACATGACCGACAACCGCCGCGACCTCGATTGGCTGGATGAGGCGTACCTCAAGGAACAGGATCGAATCGCAATTGCTCTCGACGCTGGGGATGCTGACGGCGCCGCTGAGATCCGAGCAGAAGCTGCACGGTTGAAGCTCGTCGACGCAGACGGGTTCGGTTGGCGAGTGCGTGTGCTGAATCCCACCGGGGACCCGAAGCCTGACTACCGCTTCCTTTTTTCGTATATGCGCTCCGTCCCAGATGGACCTATCACCCCTGCACCTCGAGGTCGATTCGCTGACGACCCGCTGCTTTCTCGCAGCTACACGGAGCGTCTTGGCAGCCGGGGCTGGCTGGCCAAGGTGGTTCGACACTCGGAGGTCCTCGGGTACATCGCAGCGGCCACCGTTGCGGTCGGCCTGTGGTTCCTGCTCGGGGACTTGGTGGGCTCGCTGCCAGGCATCGTGGTGCTGATCAGCATGGTGCTGTTCGCTGGAGCGCTTTGGGTCTCCACCATCGGACTGTCTGCGATCCGCTATCGCGAAGCGGAACGGCTGGCGAACTTGACACGGGCAGCGGCTGTTGGTGTTACTGGTGCAATTCCG
>JAQCAA010000028.1 GCA_027728645.1 Actinomycetota bacterium
ATGACTCCGTCGGAACGCTCCACTCCTATTCGGTCTCCACCGTTGTCGAGGATCCCACTCGACTTGCCCCAGTATCGAGTCAGGGTCGAGTCAGAACCCTGGCCGACGTAGATTGTCAAGACTTGTTCGGCACCGAGCGAATCACCCAGCTCGAAGTGATATGCATACGGATAGGTGACCACCGCCAGCCCGAACAGGTCGATGGCTGCGCCGCCCGTATTCTTGATCTTCACCCATTCGCCGTTCGGGTTGACCTGGTCGTCACCTGGGGCGTCGTAGTTGACTTCCATGCTGAGGTCGACGCCCCTCGGATCCGTACAGGATCCAGCGCACGGATACTCGAATGAAGCTCTGATGTCGCCGTCAGGGTCGAGGAGGAAGGCACCATCGCCCACGGAGTTGTCAAAGAGTGGATCGCTCAGCCCCCAATACAGCTTCGTGGGAGTGTCGCTGCCTTCTCCTATGTGGACGCGCAGATAGCCGTTTGACGGTACTGATGCTGCTGGGGGGAATTCGTAGAAGCTGAGGGCGGAATCGCGCACTTGCCAACCGTTCAGGGACAATGCGGAATTGCTGCGGTTGACGATGTCGATCCACTCGCCGTTGATATTGGTCTGGTCGTTTCCTTCCGCGTCCCAGCGGAGGTTGACGGAGATATCGGCGTTCTGGCTCGGACCGATTCCACACGCATCGCTGTTCCAGAGTCCCTGTCCCGAAGCGCGACCGACAGCCGCAGCAGCACGGTAGTCATCCAACCGCGCCGTTTCGGTTGGATGAGGGAACAGGAGTGCCAAACCCTCTCTGAGCAGGATTTCGCCGACATCGGTGCTCCCGGTAGATACCCAGCGAGCGAGGCGACCCCTGAGCTGTACGTTCGGATCGTCCGCCTCAAGTGTCACCGTCTTCCCATCGATGAGCTGCGTGAGTCGCGCCGTCGCAGTGGCGGCGTGACACTCTCCGATTTCGTTCGCATTCACGCCGAGCAAGCGTATCCGTTCGGTGGTGCCGAGATCGACGTCGAAGGTATCGCCGTCTGCGACATGCACCACGGGACCAGACTCCTGGTAGGCGGCGGCAGGTGCGGCAGCCGCCAGCGCGAGTATTGAGACAAGAGTAAAGAATCTGCGCATATCACGCTATCGGCAACTGGTTGCTCCAAGTTAACTAAATGAACGGTGGGCGACCCAGTCTGGTCATGGTCACGACGGTCGACCACGACATCGGGCTTCGCTTGCCAGCGGGTACTGAGATGCCCTCGATCGTGCCCGACAACAAAGAGCGTATCTCGTTGAGTGAGCGAGAGCGTACGAGCTGAATGAACAGCCAGGTAAGAGTGTAGATGGGAACGAGCGGAATCGGAAGGCGCCTGCGTGCCAACCACACACGATTCCTCGCGCTCAACCTGATAGCGGAGCGGTGTCTGGCGGTGGTGGTTCGCGGATGACTGACGACCATCTCACCGTCGTAGAGGATACGGTAGCCGTGGTCGAGGAGACGCCATGAGAGGTCTGTCTCCTCGTGGGCATAGAAGAAACGCGCCGAGTACCGACCTACCAACTCGAAGGCTGTCCTTCGGACAGCGCACGCTCCCCCTAGGAACGTTGTGGAGTAAAAGGTCTGTCTCGGATCAGAAGTCCGCAATCGAGGCACATGCCTTCGCGAGGATTCGCCTGTCTGATCAGCGATCCGAAAGCTCACTACGCATAGCTTTGGATCTTCGGCGAATCGGCTGAGGACACGCTGCACGAGGTTCGGTGTTGCGACGGTGGCATCGTCATCGAGGAAGAACAGGATTTCGCCGTTCGCCCTATCCGCTCCGAGATTGCGGCCCCCGGGTATGCCCCTATTGTCCTGCGACGTGACGACGTCCACGCCAGCTGGCGTCGTTTCTGGGTTGGCTCCGTTGTACACCACCACGATTTGACCGGCCGGTCGCTGTGCACGGATGGATTCCAGGCAGGCCTCCAGTTCCTGCGGTCTATCACCCATCGTAAGAACGATCCAGGACGGCTTCATCGGTTTCTTGTGAGTCGGTCGGAAGTGACGATCGAGATGAAGTGCCCGATCACGACCGTCACAGCAACGACAGCTGTGACAACGAGCAGCACCCGAGTTGCTGCGAGACTCCCGAAAGCTGTGTCGATCAGTGCCGCCACGATGACCAGCATCGTGAGTTCGATGGCGCCGAGGATTCGATGGATTCCCGTGCTCAGCACGCGGGAACGCAGGGAGCGTAGTCCCGTTGCTGTGGTTGGCTCAACGTCTTCGATGGGGCTCATGCCGGAGGACGCCCTTGATGTGCCAACGAGATCGGACTCTGACTTGGCGAATATTGCCAGCAGAGCAACAACGGAACCGAGGTATGCCCAATCGCCGATCTCGAGAGCGTTCTGTGCCCTGAACCCGAGCGCTACGAATGCAGTTGCCTCTGTGAGGTAGTGGCCGGCCCGGTCGATGTAGACGCCCTTTGCTCCCTCGGTTCCATTCCAGCGCGCGATTTCACCGTCGCAACAGTCCAGCACGAGATACGTCTGCATCGCCAGCGCGGCTACGACCGCAGACCAGACGCCGGGCATAGCAATGACCGCAGCGCCGAGAGTGCCTATGGCGATCATCGTATAGGTTGTCGCCATGGCGGACACGTTGGCCCGGATCAGGAAACGAGAGATTCGCGGCGACACCTTGCGCGCGTACAATGCTCCTAGCCAGTGCTCGCCGGATCGACGGGACATGACACGGTGCGGTTGCACCTTGTCGATGAACTCATCGAGAGGCACCGAATACGGGTCGCGCGACTCAGCCACCGGAATCCTTGTCGTATCTGGCGAGAACGGCCTCTACAGGCCCGTCTTCGATGAGCCTGCCCTTCTGGATGTAGATTACGCGGTCGCAGAAATCCTCGATGTCCTTTTCCGAATGGGAGACGATGATCAGAGTTCGTCCTTCGTCGTGGAATCTCTGTATCTCTGCGCGACTCTTGATCTTGAAGGCCTTGTCTCCGACAGCCATGACTTCATCGAGGAGCACGATCGGAGCATCCAGTTGAGTCACGATCGCGAATCCAAGTCGTGAACGCATACCGGAGGAGTAGTGCCGGATGGGCGTGTCGATGAACTCATCGAGCTCGGCGAAGTCGACGATGGCATCGATCTTCGTGTCCATCTTCTTGCGGTTGATGCCATGCACCGAACCATTGAGATAGATGTTCGCACGGCCAGTCAGATCTCGTGAGAAGCCGGTACCGAGTTGCAGGAGAGGCGCGATCGGCTGCGTCACCGCTACCTCGCCCTCGTCCGGCTGGAGGACGCTCGAGATCAGCTTCAACAGCGTGCTCTTTCCCGATCCATTCCTTCCGATCAAACCAACAGATTCTCCTGCCTCAATGCCGAAACTGATGTCTCGAAGCGCCCAGAAGGTGTTGGTCGAGGCGACTGCCGACTTGAGCAGGAGGGCATCCTTGATACGCCGTCGCTTACGACGGTTGAAGGCGAAATGGATTCCGAGGCCGTCGGCTCGTATGACGCTCATAGTTCCTTCAATACGAGTGGCTCGAGTCTTGTGAATACGACCCAGCCGAGCACGAAGAACAACGTCGAGATGCCGGTGCTCGTGGCCACGATTCCCCAGCCAGCGAACATATCGGGGTAGAAGGCGGCATGGTGGAGTTCGAGAATCCCGGTCATTGGGTTGATCCAGTAGAGCCAAGTGACGTACGCTGGAAGTCCGTCCAGCGCAGATTGAAGCGAATAGAGTATCGGAGTCCCGTAGAACATCGCCCGTGTGATCACCCTGAGCACACGTTCAACGTCTCTGACCAACATGTTGGCCGCAGACAGCATCAGGACGGCGCCCGTCACGAACATGAGCTGAAGAAGCCAAGCGAGAGGCACCGCCGCCACGAACCAGCTAGGGGATTGCCCCGTGATCACAATGAAGAGAATCGCGACAGGGATACTTACCGCGTACTCGACAGCCTTCGAAGCAACAACCGACAGTGGAGCGATCTCTCGTGGCACATAGATCTTGGAGAGGAGTCCCGCGCGCGCAGTGAGCGATTTCGTTCCCGCAGAGATGCTCTGAACGAACCACATCCACGGAAGCAGACCAAGTATCAGGTAGAGGGCGTAGTTCTCGATACCGAATCTTCCGACGATCGTGAACACGACGAAGTAGACCAGTGTCATGAGCAGTGGCTCGAACACTGCCCAGAAGTAGCCGAGCCAGGTGTCCTCGTACCGAACGCGCAGATCCCTCCGGACCAGTTCGGTGAGGACCCCGCGATAGCGTGCGATCTCGCGAATACGATCGATCATTTCGCTCGCAGGTTAGGTCGTCTTAACAGGTTGATCGACTTTCTCGAGTAGGTACTCAACGACACGATCGGTAGCGTTGCCGTCGTCGGCCTCGCAGAACCTATTGCGAAATTCAGCTACCCGAGTGGCCGCGCGAGAAAGGTGTTCTGGGCGGAGCAGATCATTGAGTTCGTCGAGGTTGTTGAACGTCTGAAGTTGATCCGCTGGCGACTTAGCTCCACCATCGAGGAACATGTGGCGTGTCAATGTAGGTCCGTCGATGAGGATCGGTCGTGACGTCAGTGCGAAGTCGAACACGATGGGCGATGCGTCTGTCACGAGGAACTCCGCAGGTACAAGATCTGTCGAGAACGTATCGGATTGAACGAGGTGGATGGCCTGATCCCGGGAGTCCCACGGAATAAGCGATCGATCAAGCCACGGCGCGTATACCCCTACTCGAAAGCCACGGTCCACCAGGAATCTCGGGATGTCGGTGATCGGTCCAAGGTGTTCCCAACGGCGCTCCGTTGGGGCATAGATACACGATGGCAGACGGTTTCGCGTTGGTCCCTGGTTCGACAGCGGATCGTTCCTCGGGTGCCCTGTCATCAGGGTTTCGTAGGCACCGGGGAATGACGCTACCAACGTGTCGCGGTGGGCAGATCCCTGGAGTAGGGTCGCATTCCACCGGTCGCTCGACCGGAGCTGCTCGACGAGCGGTTTCACGCGTCCCGCAGGCTTGTCAAATGCGAGGACGCCCTGGAGGCTGAAGGATTGCTTCGTGCCGACGTCGAGCAGGAACGCATCCTTCTGAAGACGAACGCCCTCGGGTAGAGATGTGTCGGCAACGACCACCGCTGCCCTGCTCAACATCTTGATATCGGAGTCAACCAGCGTCGTCACCTCTTCGGGAGGAACGGTGAGCCATCCCGCCGATGCGAAGCGCTTGAGAAGAACCGCAGCATTCGTGTCGGCATCACGTCCGGCAGAACTCAGGAACACAAGACCTTCGGGCGTGTCGACGGAACGTTGCCTTAGCAGAGTGGTTCCTAGCCAGGACTTGGCTGTCTCAAATGCACCGGACGTATCGGGTGGAACTCTCCATGCGAGCGGCGTGTTGCTGTCGGGAAATGCACTTCGGTGAAGCACGCGGGCGCGAGTCATGAAGTCGGCGTAGTCCGAATCGCGTAATCGATGTCGGTAGTTGGTCTGCATGAGACTTACCCACTTCACGAACTTGGTTTCGACTATCGGGCGTATCCTCTCCGCTGCTGGATGTCGATCGACAAGGTCGAAGACCGTCACGAAGCTGTCGATGAGATCGAGGTGCTGAGACGACGCTGTAGCGGTGGTCGCTCCAGAATGTCTGCGCCGATACGCGTAGCACACGCGATCCAGAATGTGGACTGAGGCTGCGCTGAGGATCGTCAGATACGAAATGGGTATGTCTTCGTAGAATCCTTCAGGGAAACTCGCTCCGATCTCGTCCCAGAACCCTCGCCGGTAAGCCTTGTTGGTTACGAGGTTGTTCACCCAGAGAAGTTCGGGATCCCGCTCGATCGTCGTGATTCGAGCAGCGGCGTGGAGAACATCCGAACGCTCGTTGCGGCGAGTCGTCCCTGCCGGATACACCCTGGCGTAGTCGAACCACACGAGGTCTGACCCAGATTCTTCTATGGCCGAGACGATGTCCGCTAGTGCTGCTTCGAGGAGCCAGTCGTCGGCGTCCACGAACATGAGGTACTGACCCCCGGCGGCCGCGATGCCTATGTTGCGGGAAGGTCCGGGTCCCAAGTTCTCCGGATTCTCGATTACACGAATTCGCTGGTCGCCGTCGGCGTGGGCTCGGGCGACACTCGCAGTCGGGGACGAGGAACCGTCGTCGACGACAATCAACTCCCAGTTGGTCTCTGATTGGTCGAGGATCGAATCGATCATCTTCGGGATGAATCCCGCCACGTTATAGGCCGGCGTGACAATCGAGAGGGTCGGACGGGTCATGATTGGCCGATTCCGCTGAGCGACGTGGTCGATCTGCTCCGTCGACGGATTCGTCCGACGAGGAATCCTGATCCCCACGCGATATGCATCGTTCCGATTGCGGGTGCAGCGAGGAGACCGGCAATGCCGGGTCTCCGTACTGCCTCGAAGACGCCGACCGCAGCGAGGACGGTGACGTAACCGATGATCAACGAAGCGCCAACACCCCGCCAAGGCGTAACGAATGCCACTGCACCAGCAAGCAAAGCGACGACCAGTACAGGCGGGCCCGCCTGTCGTAGCTTCAGTGAAGACGGATGGAGACCTATCACGACCCTCTTCCAGCTGCCGTAGTCGAAGTATTGGCGCCACAGCCCAGAAAGAGAGCGTCTGGGGGAGTAGTCCACCACGAGTCGGGGATCGAAGAACACACGGTGTCCGGCCTCTCGTATGCGGATATTCAACTCGTAGTCCTGGTTGCGAATGAGAGACTCATCGAAGCCCCCTACCTCTCGGACTACATCTGCTCGGAATACCCCGAGATAGACCGTGTCGACATCTCCTGCTTTGCCACCGAGATGGAATCGGGCATCACCGACACCCACGGGGTTCGCCATCGCATAGGCGATGCCGCATTGCATGGGAGCGGTTCCCACTGCTCGCTGAACGCCACCCACATTTCCTGCGCCGGTCTCCGTGAGAATAGAGACAGCGGTGCGTACGTAGTTGCTCGGTAGGACTGAGTGAGCGTCACAGCGCACGATGACCTCGCCAGAAGCGTTTTCGAGGGCGCGATTCAAACCGGATGGCGTCGTTCGAGAGGGATTCTCAATCAGGGTCACAATGCCGGACAATGACCGCTCGAGGAGCACCTCCCTCGTCCCATCATCGCTCATGCCGTCAGCCACAATGACTTCGATTGGCCCTTCATAGTCCTGCGCCGAGCACGAATCCACTGCTGCAGCGATTGTGGCCGCTTCATTGCGAACGGGGAGCACCACTGACACCTTCGGAAGTTGAGTACTGGCCCATGACATACCCTGCACGCTACCAATGCGCCGTAAGCTGTCGAGGACTTCGGATCGTTCCTCGGTCTGAGGTTCACTCGTAGGCGGGACAGTTGAAGTGCCTGAAGAATCGGCAGAGGAGCGGCTCGCACGAGCAGTGAAGACAGACGATGGTTTCTTCGCGACCTTCTTTGTCAGTTCTTACTCTCCACACATCGTCCGATGGTGCGCCCACAGAGGTTTCTCCCCGCACATGGTCACAGTGCTCTCCATGCTTTTTGGAGTGCTTGCTGCTGGCTTCTTCGCAGTGGGCGTGCAGTGGGCGCTTGTCGTTGGAGCGGTCCTGATCCAAGTCAGCTTCACCTTGGACTGTGTCGATGGCCAGCTCGCTCGCTTCACACGGCAGACATCGCTCAGTGGGGCTTGGCTCGATGCTCTATTTGACCGCATCAAGGAGTTCCTCATATACGCAGGGCTGGCTTACGGGGCAACGCGAACGGGAGCTGAAGCGCAGATCTGGATGTTGGCTGTCGGCGCTATGGCCCTCCAATCCGTGCGTCACACAACACTGTCCTCGTTCAACACACGGCCGGCGGAGGTCGGACTGTTCGGTGCTCAGACCGCCGGTGTCGGCGTTTGGATTCGCAGGGTCATCCCATTCCCGATCGGCGAACGATTCCTGATCGTGACCGTTACAGCCGTCGCGTGGGGAGCTCATGTGACCTTCGCCGTACTCATTGCCTGGGGCTTGGTCGGTTTGGCCTGGACAACCGGTGGCCGAGTGTTGAGGACAGCCACATGACATCTCTCATGGCATACGCAGACGCAGGGCTGCTTGGGTCGAGGACCGCTGTGGGTAGCCGATGGTTTGTACCGGTGTCGCTAGGTTTAGCGCTGACGGTGGGATTCGTTACGCTGGCATGGCTGGCTCCGATTGGTTGGGTTATCGCTGGAGCTGTCCTTTGGTCGATTCTCTTGGCCCGTGTGGATCTTCACGTGTCAGATCTTGCGTGGATTGTGCCCCCGATGAACCGAACCGCTGAGTACGGTGTCGCTCTGATAATGGTCCACCAGCTGGGCGTGTCCGGTGTACTCGCCTTTGCCTATATCGCTGCTGTCGTGTATCACCACTACGACATCATCCACCGGGTCGAGATTCTCGGCATAGTCCCTACCTGGCGGGTCGGGGCTATGTTGGGGGGCAGCGGCGTACGAACCGTCGCATTGGTGGTTGCGACCTCCTCGGGTGGGTTGCCGATGTGGCTGACAGGCATGACCGTGTGGATAGCGCTGATAGGTGTCATCGAGAGCCTTGGGACATGGCGCCATGAGTTCCGTCGACAAGCGAATCCAATGGAGCGTGACACCGAATGAAGGGCCTCATACTGGCTGCCGGGCAGGGGAGCAGATTGCGTCCGCTGACAGACAGTCTGCCCAAGACGCTCCTCCCCGTCACCGATGAAATGACGATTCTCGATGCAGCTTTGTCGAATCTTTCTGTGAGTGGTGTTGAACGTATCGCAATCATTACCGGCTTTGCATCTGATAAGATCGAGAGCATCGTCCCTGCGCTGGAGGGCAGACATGGTGTGTCATTGGAGCTCATCTTCAATGACAAGGGTCAGACGTGGAACAATGCCTACTCGCTGTGGCTAGGGGCTCACTGGATGGATGAGGACACGATCGTTATCAACAGCGACACACTCCATCCACCCTCGGTGGAGACGGCGCTCATCGACACGGCTGCCCACGAACCCGACGGTTTGTTCATCGCCGTCGACACCGTGAAGCAGCTCGGCGAAGAGGAGATGAAGCTGACATTCACCGATCACATGCATGTGCGGCGCATCCACAAGGGCATCAACCCGGCGATTGCAGCGGGGGAGTACATCGGCGTGACTCTGTTGAAGGAGCCTTCGGTCGCAGACGTAATGACGTCTCTCAGAGCTACCTGGAGTCGGGACACGGATCTGTATTACGAAGATGGATACCAAGACTACATCGATAGAGGTGAACGCGTCATAGCGGTACCTATTGGGGACCTTCCATGGGTCGAAGTGGACAGCCACGACGATCTTGCTCGGGCGAGGGACATCGCATGCCTCTACTAGCTCGCACGCTCTCTGCCCCGCTTTTCGTTGATATCCGTCGCGGCGCCGTCGAAGACCTCCCCGGCATCCTTGCCGATTCGAGAGCTGTGTCCTCCGGCGCTGTCGCTGTGGCTGTTGGAAAGACGCTCGGTGCCGAGATTGAGGGCATCATCGGCTCACTGTTGCCCGACGCTACCGTATTGAAGGTGAAGGGTGGCTCTCACAAGGCCGCTGTGAAGCTCGCTCGGAAGGTCCAAGAGTCCTCTGCCGAGGCCATCGTTGCGATCGGTGGTGGTGGCACAATCGATGTAGCCAAATACGCTGCCGGTCTCATCGGGCTGCCGTCTGTCGCGGTAGCGACGACGCTGACGCATGATGGTCTCGCATCGCCAGTCGCCGTTCTCGAACAAAAGGGGTTCATGGGCTCCTACGGCGTTCCCATGCCGATTGGTGTTGTAGTGGACCTCGACTTCGTGGAACGGAGTCCGAGTCGCCATACACGCTCCGGCATCGGCGACGCGGTATCGAACCTCTCCGCCGTGAAGGATTGGGAACTTGCCCGAGACGCAAATGGCGACCGTCTCGACGGTATGGCGACCGCCATTGCTCGCAATGCTGGCCAAGCCGTGCTCACATCACCCCACCCTTCCGAATCTGATCACTTCCTCGTTACCCTCGCAGATTCGTTGATTCTGAGCGGCTTCGCCATGTCGGTAGCTGGGAGCAGCCGACCCTGTAGCGGAGCTGAACATGAGATCTCCCACGCTATCAACGCCTTGTACCCGAACGAATCTCTTCATGGGGAAACCGTTTCCGTTGGCACGATGTTCGCTGAGTCGCTCCGTGGCTATGGTTCGATCGATCAGGTGGACACCTGTTTCAGGTCGCGAGGGCTGCCTCGCGTCCCAGCCGATCTGGGTCTGTCCGTCGACGAGTTCAAGGCGGTGGTGGCCTACGCTCCTTCAATGCGCCCTGGTCGGTACACGCTCCTTGAGCATCTCGCGATGTCCGAGCTCGAGATCTCTCGGAGGGTGGATGAATTCGTAGAGCGCTTCGACGTGCCTAGCGGCTGAGGCTCAGACTTCGAAGGTGGACGTATTCACTTTGCTGGCAGCCGCGGCCGCCTCGTACAGCTCGTTCGCTGCAGTCACGAATGTACGAATCGGACCCTCGGGGTGCGCACCAAGCAATCTCCGTTCTGCCTCCGCCCGCTCGACGGCGAGGGGATCCGACGTCAATGCAAGGTTGAGCAGGTCAGCGAAGTCTGAGGTGTCGGTTCCGAAGATGTAGCAGCCCGAGAGGTTCGGGAAAAGACTGCCGAATTCGCTGTCACTCAGATTCTTCGGATTCGAGACGAGGATCGGACGGGATGTTGCCATGAAGTCCGTCACGACGGACGAGATGTCCGATATGAGCAGGTCAGCAGCGTTGATGTTGTCGAACAGGGGAACGCCGCTGCCCGGAGCGATATACTCGTGGAAGTCCGGGTTGGCTGCCTCGGAGAGCAGCCGCGCGATCTCGTCGGCCGCGCTTGTCATCGCTTTGCGGTACTTGCCGGTACTTGGATGGGGCCGGAACGTGATGCCGATGTCAGGGTGCTTCTCCAACATTCGGCGAACCAGAGCGGGTCCAGCGACTTCCAGTGAGCTGTAGTTGGCGTCTTCGAAATGCCCTTCCCACGTGGGCGCGTAGAGGATTCGCTTGGTGTCTTGCGCTTCGAGTATCGGCCCGCGTTTCAGATGCTCGACCTGCGGGCGACCGATCAATCTGAGTGCATCGCTGCGAAGTTCGATGCCAGCGTTGGCGTAGCGCTCCACTGCCGCTTCTCCGGAAACCCACACCTCGTCGTACATCCGAACGACGGGGTTGGCACTCGAGGCCTTGTCGCTGTCTCCGTGGTTCAAGAACACATGTTTCAAGTTCGCATGACGCACGAGATGCACGTTCATTCCGGTGTTCGCCGTGTAGAACGCGATCTTCGTGTTTGGTCCGATAGTGGCCTCCAAACTCCGAGTGTCCGGTGCAAGAACCACCGGCCAGTGTGTGTCTGTCAACCTTTCCGCGATATGCCCCCTTCGAGCCACGAACAGGCATCGAATCTCGAGGCTGTTGAACGCATGAAGCCACTGCTCGACGAAGAAGAATTCGCTTTCTGCGGCTACCACATAGATGAGGGCTTGGGGATCGAAAGCAGTGATTGCTTGGCTCACAGCCACGAAATGCCGATCTCTCTCGGCAGCCGAGTTTCCGTGTCGCGTGCGGATGACGACCCAGACAGTTGCCGACAACGTGGTGATCATGCCAATAGCTGTCATGCCGAGGGCTGTAGCCACGCTATCGGGAAGGACGAGGGACACACCGACGAACACAAACGCTTCGACTCCGGCGAATATGGGGATTGTCAAGCGCCCGATCCGGGTCCACCTGTCCCGAGCTTCTACAAGAGGTTGTGCCACATCGATGTTTTGAGCGATGGAGGGAATCGGATGTCTGCGTACACGTTTGACGAAGAGGCCGACGACAGCAGTGCCGAGTTGGGTCGAGCCGGCGAGGGCCGCAACAGTCACGAGGAGTGCTGCATCGCCGTTTGTGAACAGGGCGAGTGCCACTAGCATCATCAATGATCGATACACAAGGCGGAGTCGGCCGCTGATACCGATCGCACGCTCGACGTTTCGGAGCTGACCCGAGGCGCTAAGCCACAGTGCCTCTGCCGCTGCACCCAGAGTCATGCCGAACGCCGCAATTTTCAGATCGGCGACACCTAGTGCCCAGAGCATCACGACGAACGACGTGATCATCAGGATAAGGGCTCGGACATCCGCTCCGATCATGCCAAACCAAAACATCCTGTTCGTCGTCTTCTCGGCCATGATCACCTTTGGCGGTCCCGTCGCTTTCCTCGCAACTCATTTCGCGTTCGTGACGCCGAACGGTGAGTTGAGCAAGCCCTCGAAGCCTGCCGGAATGCCTGACATTACCACGGGACGCGCCGAAGGATTCCCTGTGCGGAGCATGCCCACTGTGCGCGTAGCCACACGTGACAGCTCGATCTAGGTGATAGCGGGTCGATCGTCAAGTTGGGTCGGTGTCCGGAGACTTGGGTCCATCGGACCCTTGATCGCTCCAACATCGGGTTCAGTACGGTCGCAGAGAGTCCCCAGATCTACAGTTTCAGACCAGTGAAGCTACTCCCCGCCTCTTGTGTGCACAAGGCCGACCGTGGTCCGTGGGTAGGCGAGAGTACGGATCGGGTTCCTCGGAAACACATACTGTTCGCGAGCTCGGCTCGCCAGGTCAGGCGCGAGAGCGAGTCGGGGTCACCGGGGATGCTGAGCTGGATTCAGACCGATCAATGGAAAGGGAGTAGCAGGCGCAGCCCGGTGTCGAAGTCGTGGTTGCTCTGCGACAGGTGGTGACGAGTCCATGGGTCGGGCGACTTGTGGTGCGAAAACTGTCAAGAAATAGGCGGGAAGTGCCGATACAAGGCCATGTTCGTGCGGATCTCCACAGTGCTGGCCATGGTATTCGTGCTTCTTCCGTTGGCTACTGGCTCAGGACTGGCAGCTGACCCCGACCCCGAGGTTGTGTTCCCGGTGGCAGGAGAGAATCACTACTCGGATACGTTCGGGGCATGCCGAGGGTCTGGATGTTCTCGAAGCCATGAAGGTATTGACATCATGGCTGCGAAGATGACTCCGGTTGTCGCTGCCGCGTCAGGGTGGGTGAGGTACGTCAACTGGTCATGGACTCCAGACGACCTGAACCCCGAACGGTGCTGCACGCTTGCTATCCGCCACGATGACGGATGGGAGTCGTGGTATATCCATATGAACAACGACACGCCCGGCACGGATGACGGTCTGGGATGGGGACTTCTCGAATGGGTCGTGCCCGGAGTTCGCGTAGAGGCTGGCCAGCACGTTGGCTGGGTTGGTGATAGCGGCAATGCGGAAAGCGTCTCACCCCACGTTCACTTCGAGTTGCACGATCCCTCCGGCACCGTGGTGAATCCATATCCGTTCCTGCAAGACGCCCAGAGCCCGGAAGGACTGAGCTATGGTGCCTCAGAGCGCAGGGGATGCGACTTCGATGGCAACGGCATCGATGATTTCGCGGTTGGCTCACCCAGCACCGAAGTTGGTGGCTCAGTATGGATCTCGTATGGCGGTTCCTCTTCCGCAGGGGGAGTGGTTCAGCAAGTCACACAGAATTCAGACGGAGTTCCTGGAGTAGCTGAACTGGGTGATGCACTCGGTTCAAGCGTGGCATGTGGCGATGTAAACGGTGACGGCTTTGATGATCTTGCCGTCGGCGCAAGCGGTGAAGACATCGGAAGCCGTGCGGACGCTGGATATGTAACGGTTATCCACGGTTCAGAGGACGGTCTGCAGTTGACCAGCTCATATGGGTTCTCCCAAGCGACCGCTGGCGTTGCTGGTGGCGCTGAAGCCGACGACCGCCTTGGCGCGTCGATCGCCCTCGGCGACTTCGACAACGATGGATACGCAGACATTGCAGTCGGAATCCCCGGTGAAGACGTTGGGTCGCGGGTGGATGCCGGTGCTGTGCAAGTCTTCTACGGATCAGCGGTGGGCATCACGGCGAGTCGCGACAAGTTCTATTCCCAGTCGACTTCTGGTGTCGCCGGCGCCGGAGAGGCAGGCGATGAAGTCGGATTCTCACTGGCAGCCGGTGATCTCAATGGTGACGGTATCGACGATCTGATAGTCGGCGCACCCGGTGAGGACGTCGGGATGAGGGTTGATGCGGGAGCCATCAACGTCCTGTTCGGTTCGCAAACCGGACTCTCGACGACCGACAGCAGGGTCATCACGCAAGCCTCACCAGGAATTGCGGGTGGGGCTGAGGCCGGGGATCGATTCGGCGCGGCTGTGACGGCTGGGGATCTCAATGACGACGGATATGACGATGTTGCGGTCGGTGTTCCCGGTGAGGCGATAGGCTCGCTAGACGCTGCTGGTGCCGTCAATGTTATCTATGGATCGCCGTCGGGTCCGTCAAGCTCTGGTGACCAATTCTGGTCCCAAGCGTCCGCTGGAGTGAATGGAGCGGCGGAGTCGGGTGACGCCTTCGGCGCTGCGGTTATCTCGGTCGATATCAATGGCGATGGATACGACGATTTGGTTATCGGTGTGCCTAGAGAGGATCTGGGCGCGGTTGCGGATACTGGGATTGTGGCTTTCATGTTTGGATCCGAAGCTGGCCTTACTGCCGATGGTGACACCACCTGGAGCGAGCCTGGGTTTGACACGAACCACCAGCTCGGGTCAGGGGTCGAGGCGGGGGATGTTGATGGGGATGGCATCTTCGACATCTTGGCTGTGATTGTCGGGTCAGGACGCGTCGTCGTTCGCGTCGGGGGCGCCGGATTGGTTGTCCATCTGGATCTTGGGTCGGCATTCGCTGAGCAGATCGCCGGCTAGTTGGCCGAGTGCAGTCAGCCCCGCCGTTTCTCGAAACAGACCCGGTGGGTTCACGAACCGAGAGAACGCTCAACAGCGGCACTGCCCGAGGTCCTTCTGTCCCGCCAAGTGTCGCCATGACGATTCCGCCGCGGACGGGCAGTTCGCCATCGAAACCGATCGTTGTTCCGTTAGTAGTGCGCCTTTGGTGGGCGCGAGGGACTTCGATCGCGGGCATGATTGACTGGGCAACCGCGATTGCCGCCTTGAATACCACGGACGAGATGTCGGTCCGGACCAAGCCGGTTGTGTCTCATATTCGACGCATAGTCTTGACTCAGGCGCTGACGGTCCAGGTGCCCCGAGAGCGGATCAGCTTCGACAGATCTCCTGGGCCCTTTTGTTCCTGTGCCGCTGCGACCTGCTGTTCGAGGACCTTGCCGTAGCTTGGTACCTTCACGTTGCGAAAGACACCAAGGGGTGTGGGCCCGTATGGGCCCTGAGATATTCTCGACAAGGCGAATGCAACTGATGGATTCGGGTTGTCAGCGCGATGAATGTGAACATTGTCGAGCCCGACTTCGCTGACCTCGACGACTTTTGCGCCCTGTTGATCGACGACGACCCCGTACTCGTTGTCGGCTCCGAACACGATCGGCTTTCCATCTTCGAGCCAGATGCGGTTTCCATCGCGAGTGTTCTTGTCCGTAAGGTCGATGAATGCCTTGTCGTTGAAGACATTGCAGTTCTGATAAATCTCGAGCAACCCGGCGCCTTCGTGCTCGTTCATTTGTTTGAGCATCTCAATCGTGTGATTGCGATCCATGTCAAGCGTCCTTGCAACAAACGAAGCTTCTGACCCAAGCGCAAGACTCACTGGATTGAACGGGAGATCAATTGAGCCAGACGGCGATGTCTTTGTCTTCTTACCGACTTCGGAAGTGGGGGAGTACTGGCCCTTCGTGAGACCGTAGATCTGATTGTTGAACAACAGAATGTTCAGGTTCACATTGCGACGAAGAGCGTGAATCAAGTGGTTGCCACCGATTGAAAGTCCATCGCCGTCGCCGGTTACAACCCAGACCGTGAGCTCAGGATTTGATATGGCGACTCCCGTTGCGATCGCTGGAGCACGCCCGTGAACCGTGTGCATGCCGTAGGTGTTTACGTAGTAGGGGAAGCGGCTTGAACAACCGATTCCTGACACGAAGACATGCTTGTCGCGATCGATGTCGAGCGTGGCTAGATAGCTCTGTACCGACGCGAGAATCGTGTAGTCGCCACATCCTGGGCACCAACGAACCTCTTGATCAGTCTGGAAGTCGGCCCGTTGATAGCGTACTGTGTCTGTCATTCGGCATCTTCTCCCATCAGGAGTTTGTAGATTTCTGCCTCGACGTCTCGAGCCCGCATCGGCTGACCCTGGATACGGTTGAACGATACGGCTGGAACGAGAAACTCTGCGCGGATCAATCTCGAGAGTTGGCCCATGTTGATCTCGGGAACCAAGATCTGATCGAACCCAGCGAGCACCTCGCCGAGGTTCCGAGGGGAGGGGTTGAGATGTCTTAGGTGGGCGTGGGCCACTGAATGTCCCGCCTTGTTTGCCCGCATGACAGCGGTTCTAATTGCTCCGTACGTCGAGCCCCAGCCGAGAACGAGAAGGTCGCCTTCTCCGTACACCTCAACCTCTGGGATGTCGTCTGCAATTCGTTTGATCTTGTCAGAGCGGGTGTGGGTCATCGTCTCGTGGTTGTTGGGGTCGTACGAGACGTTGCCCGTTGTGGCGTCCTTCTCGAGACCGCCGACTCTGTGTTCGAGGCCTGGCTGACCTGGGATAGCCCACGGTCTTGCGAGCGTCTTTGGGTCACGCAGGTAGGGGAGGAACTCAGCGTCAGGGTTGTATGTAGCGAACGGCTTCGCGATGTTGGGGAGAGCGTCGACATCGGGGAGTAGCCACGGCTCCGAAGCGGTCGCGATGTAGCCATCCGTTAGGAGGATCACAGGTGTCATGAACTTGAGTGCGATCCTGACGGCCTCGAAGGCTGCGCCGAAGGCATCCGACGGTGATGACGTCGAGACAATCGGAAGGGGAGACTCTCCGTGGCGTCCGTACATTGCAAATAAGAGGTCCGACTGTTCGACCTTTGTCGGCAGCCCTGTCGAAGGACCTCCGCGCTGTATGTCAACGACAACCATCGGCAGCTCAATCATGAGAGCGAGCGACAATGTCTCTGACTTGAGAGCAAGCCCAGGGCCCGATGTCGTGGTGATAGCCAGACGGCCAGAGAATGCGGCTCCAAGTGCCGAGCCGATGCCTGCGATCTCATCTTCGGCCTGGAACGACTTGACGCCGAAATTTTGCAGACGTGCAAGCTCCTCGAGGATTGTCGTCGCAGGCGTGATTGGGTATGAGCCAATAAAGAGCGGAACGTTGCCCTTGTTGGCTCCCGCGACCAGTCCCCAGGCAGTAGCCGTGTTTCCAACGACGTTTGTGTATTCACCGGGAGGGAGCTGGGCCGGCTTGATCTCGAACGTGTGATGGAATGACTCGGTTGTGATCCCAAAGTTATATCCGGCCTTGAGAGCCAGAGTGTTAGCGGTCGAAACGGCCGAGTCTTTCCCGAACTTTGAGGTGATCCAGTCGGTAACTGGATCCAGCGGGCGTTGGTAGATCCAGGACATGAGTCCGAGCGCAAAGAAGTTCTTCGAACGGAGCACATCTCTGCCCTTGGCCCCGGATTCTTTGACGGCCTCTTTGGTCAAAGCATCCATTGGCGCCCTCACGATCTGGTACGCGTCAAGGCTCCCGTCTTCGATTGGATTGACGTCGTAGCCAGCTTTGGCAAGGTTGCGGTCTTCGAACGCATCGGTGTTGACGATGAGCAACCCGCCTTTGACAAGGTCGTGGAGGTGGGCCTTGAGCGCAGCCGGGTTCATGGCGACGAGACAGTCTGGGTTGTCACCTGGCGTCAGGATGTCCCAGTCTGCAATGTGCACCTGAAACGAGGACACCCCGGCGATTGTGCCTGCGGGTGCGCGGATCTCAGCTGGGAAGTTTGGCAGGGTCGCCAGGTCGTTCCCGAAGATTGCGGAGCTTGCGGTGAACTGGGTCCCAGCGAGCTGCATCCCATCACCGGAGTCGCCTGCGAATCGGATGACGACATCTTGTATCTGTTGAGGCGCTGGTCGATCTTCGGTCAAGGTCTGTTCAGACACTTTTCAGGGCTCCTGATTGGGATGGTTTGTGTTGACTTCGTCGCGAGATGTGCACGCCGTTTTGGCGCTACTGCTACTCCACTACGCAATCACTCACAGCTTATTGCAAACTTGCGACATCTTGACCGTTTGTTGAAGTCGAAGCGTTGGGGTCACGTGAACGCCCTGGGCGGAACTCCTGAGGCGAAGATGCCGGAGGATTCGAGTCGCTTGGCTGCCTCGAGAATTGTGTGCTCGTGCCACTTGGGCGCAATGAGCTGCACCGAGAAAGGGAGTCCGGATTCTTGTGCGATTGGGGCGGCAAGCGAGGGGAGCCCAATTCGGTTGATCGGCGCCGTGAAGCTTGCAAGCAGTTGACGGTGAAAGAAGGTCTCTGAGGTATGGATATCCGTAGTGTGAATCTGCATTGTGTCCTCCCCGATCGCCTTGTGGTTGCCGCCAACGGTGGGAGCGATCAACAGGTTGATTCCCTTTCCGGCGAGCCTGTCGACAGTGTTGGCGGCAGCTACCGCCCATGCAACAGCCTCGATCATGTCCTCGGGTGTTCCGTCTGCGCACTGATCGAGCCGCTCTTGGAGGTCTGCCCCATAGCCCCCTCGATGCTCGGAGAAGCGGGCGCCGTGAACGCCTAGGATCTCGGCACCTGACGCGTTGGCGAGGCGTTTCGGAGGGGAGAGTGTTTCATCGCTCACCACCTCGACCGTGAATCCGGCCCTGGATGCTGACTCCAAGAAGCCAGCGATGGCATGTCTCGTCTCTGTCGAACTCGGTCCGAGATTCGCCCATTGTTCGACAACTCCAATGGTGAACTTGGTACTGGTGGTGTTCCGAGGTGGAACGACCTCTCGATAGTGAGACCACCCGTCCGCTGAGTCGGGGCCGGCCATGGCGAGGTACGCAACGGTGATGTCATCAACGGTTCTCGCCATTGGCCCAACCGTGTCCAGGGACGCAATGAGCGGATACACGCCGGTGAGGGGCACTCTCCCGTGGGTCACTTTCAGTCCGAAGATGCCGCACATGGCTGCCGGGACCCGAACCGACCCTCCGGTGTCCGTCCCGATGGCGATCGGGGTGATTCCGGCGGCGACCGCGACCGCTGACCCTCCAGACGACCCCCCAGACGATGTTGTCGGATCCCACGGGTTGCGCACGGGCCCGAACCACGGGTTCTCTGACGTGAACCCAAAGGCGAACTCGTGCAGTCCCGTTCGACCAATGATGACGGCACCCTGAGCTCCAAGCCTCCGAACGACGGTGGCGGAGTTCTCAGCGACTTGGGCCTCAAAGCTCGAACCTCGCGTATTCGGTAAACCTGCCTGATCTATGAGGTCCTTCAGTGCGACAGGAACCCCTGCGAGTGGCCCAGGATCCTTCCCGGCTTCGACAAGCATGTCGATCCCCTTCGCCCTTGCCATGGCGCCGGATCGGTCAATGAGGGTGAAGGCGTTCAGGACATCGTGGGATTCGATTGCATCGTTGATAGCCTCTGCAACCACATCGACAGCTTTCAGTCTCCCTGACCGGACCCTCGACGCAATGGTCGCTGCGTCAGTCAAAGCCATGTGATGTCCCTCCGAGTCCGACCGCCGGCCGTTGTCACCTTGTCTGGGTTGATAGCGGCTACTTCTCGACTGGTCACGCCAAGTTCGTCAACCGGCGCTCTGACTTCCGCTTTCGATCGGATCGAAAGCGGAAGTGTTGCGGTCGACGACTCGGCCCGCAACACACTTGGCTGTCGACACCTCGGCGTGGCGGGAGCAATCTCTGAATGGGTAAGCCCAGGTACGAGGGGAAGGCTATGGCCTGTAATGGTGCTGATCCGCCGCAGATTCATGATGAGCGAAGCCTAACTCCAGACCACCCCGCGATGCCCAGGTCAGATCCAGCTGATTGTCCGGTCGTCAGGAAAGATTAC
>JAQCAA010000149.1 GCA_027728645.1 Actinomycetota bacterium
CAAAGTCGATTTGTAGCTCGTCCGCAAGGCGGGCAAGGGTCCAAGCCCCAAGCAGAGCAGCTGCCATAGCCCACGGCGCCTTTCGTCCGCCAGAGTCACGCGGTTGGAGCATCGATGCCGATCCGTCGACGAGAAGGCTCAGGGCGTAGGAGCGCCGAGAGGGAAGATCCCTTCGTTCGAACATCCGTTCATACAGCCCTGCGCCGAGAAGGAGAGGTGTGTACGGAGAGAGGTCGCCCGCATCGAATCCCGATCGAAGCCCACGCCTCTGGTTTGCAAGGAACAGGGGATACAACTCACCAGATACTCGATGTTGAGCGACGCCCCAATCGAGGCTCGCCTTGTTCAGCATTTCGCGTCCCTGGGAAGCAAAGGCCGCAAACCCCACAGGAAGATCCGTTACAAGAAGCTTCCCTCCTTGACCCGTCGGAAGAAAAACTGTTGGGGCAGTCGACACCTTCATGATCTGATCGGTCGCGGGATCGCCTGCCTGATCTGACTCTCCCTGTGTACCTTCCTGAGCGCTAATGGCTTGTGCTGCGTGCCTCGTCTGGTCATACGACTCACGGTTGGCCAACGAAGGAGTCGTCATTCTGACGGCATCAACTGACTCAGAGATCGCAGCACCGTCTACTTCCTTTTCGAGCGTCCGCTGGTTCGAAGTCGCAGCACCCTCCTGGACGAGGTTGTGCATCTTGGCGACTGAAAGCAGCTGAAGAGCAACAGTCCCAATCGACCACACATCGTCGATATCGAAGACGGGGTCAAGAAAGCCCATTGCATCGTCGATCGCCACAGCGACATGAGGATCGAGGCGCTTCTGGACGTCGTTTCGTTCCTCGTGGCCGCCAACGATCATGAAACATGCCAGCGCGAATTGACCGAGGGGTCGCGCCTGACCCATCGCATGCCCGACGGACGACCGGTACAGGTCCTTGAGAACTGATCCCGCTCCTGGATAGGCGCCGAAATGGATCCGTTCCTGCCGAGCATCCTCAATGGCGAAGAACAGCGCTTCAGCTGCCGGCCCTCCGATCGTGTTGAGAGCATCGAGAACAGTGACGGCATTCGGGTTCAGCTCGATCTGGTCACCGAAGTCGATGTCCTCCTCTTCAAGATCCGGCCGAAATACGTCTGCGTCCATCTCGCCAAGCTGGAACAAACCGACGGGCACCATTGTCCCTTCATCTTGTTCCAATTCGCCATCTTCTTCCGAAGTGGCGAAAGCGAGCCACTCGGTCGGCACTGGTCTTTCCTCGTCAAGGTTCGTGGCGATGAGGTGAATCACCTCGTGGAGGGCTGAGGTGAGCGCTACCTCGGATGGCGTGACAGGAGCCGATCGGGCGTACGCCGTTTGGAACGCACCAGGGTCAATCACGATGGTGTCAGGTGTTGACGCAGCCTGTGTCCCGAGGCGCACCTGGAGCTCTTCGTTCCCAGCGAGGGACCTCGCAAAGCGTGTAACGGCGGGAGCAACTCGTTGGTAGCGAGCGACAACGGCTTCGATCACCCGTTCTTCGGGAGGGAGAATTTCTCTCAGTACAGATTCGTCACGTTCGCGCATTAACCGTCAAGTGTACGATGCCGGCGGATCTGTCCGGAGGGTGACCGATGTCGTTTGACATTCCAGATAGGGAACTTCAGTGGCGCTTCTCTCCGACCGGTGGTCCGGGAGGCCAGCATGCGAACAAGAGTTCCACGCGGGTTGAACTTCGGTTCGACGTCGGATCGTCGGTCGCAGTCGACGAACGTCTCAAGGCGCGGATTGTGAGTCGACTCGGGCCCGAGATCAGAATCATTGAGGATCGGTCTCGGTCCCAAGCGACCAACCGCAAGCGTGCGCTGCGAAGACTCGAAGCCCTACTTGACAGTGCCACCAAGCCAGACCCTCCGGCGCGCAGGCAGACAAAGCCGACACGAGCGGCGAGGAGGCGCCGAATCGACTCCAAGCGTCGTCGTTCCGACACGAAGTCCCTCAGAAAGAGCCCAGACGCCGACGAGTGAGCGTGCCGGTCCCTCAAGTCTTGCGCCGCGAGATTGGACCGGAGCGAAGTTGGCCACCCCGTCGGTTCCTATCATCGAGTTTCAATGGAACACGAACTCACAACATTGCCAAACGGACTCCGCGTGATCACGCATCACATGCCGACGGTGCGGTCACTCGCCATCGGATGCTGGGTCGACACCGGGAGCAGGGACGAAATCGGTCCTGAGGCTGGTGCATCCCACTTCCTCGAACATCTCTTGTTCAAGGGTTCAGAAGAATGGTCGGCTCGGGCGATCTCTGAAGCCTTCGACGGGATCGGTGCTCACCACAACGCCTTCACCTCCAAGGAATACACCTGCTACTGGACGAGGATGAGGGACGAAGATTTCCCCCTCGGGCTTGAAATCCTCGCCGAGATGGTCCAGCGCCCAGCGTTTCGACAGGAAGAGATTGACAGCGAACGAAACGTTGTGCTCGAAGAAATCAACATGAACGAGGACGACCCGACCGATGTGGCTCACGAGCAGTTCGTCGAGGCGCTGTGGTCCGGCCATCCTCTGTCCCCGCCGATTCTTGGCACTCACCCATCTATTACCGAAATGTCGCGAGACACTATCCAGTCGTATTGGTCGAAGCGATACACGCCTTACTCCACGGTGGTTTCGATCGCGGGAAACTTGCCAAGCGATGTGATCGACCAGGTAACTGCTCATTTCGGCGATTGGCGCGGCGGAGAGATCGATCACGACCTCAGAGCACCGACAGTTGCCTCACGTGTCAGCGTCAGAACGAAAGACACCGAACAGGCCCACCTCGTATTGGGGAGTGCATCGTTTGCACGAAACGACGACCGCCGCTACGCACTGATGCTCGCTGATCATGTGCTCGGGGGAGGGATGAGCTCACGACTTTTCCACGAGATACGAGAAACGCGGGGCCTTGCCTATGCAGTCCACAGCTTCCGTATGCCATTCGCGGACGCTGGAGCGTCTGCGGTGTACGTCGGCACGACGCCCTTCCAGACGGGACAGGTTCTGGGCAT